>DATGHL010000008.1 GCA_035308025.1 Candidatus Binataceae bacterium | reverse complement strand
CGCCGCCTCGTCGGCTGGCACGACCTGACCACAATCAGCGAACAACCGGAGGCAGCGTAATAGCAAGTTGATACTTCAACCGCTCAACTCGTCGCCTGGCCGATGCTTACTGCTTTTCCACCACTTGACCGACACTACCCGGGACGCCCCGGCCACTTTCGATGTAGTCAGATACGTGGCCAAAAGGCAATTCTCGCGCCTATTTTTCAAGCACTGTTTCTGTCCGCTAAGAACTGCTCCGGCGCTTATTCTCCTGGCACGCGGTAGATCACGGTATAGAGCAATTGACAGCCACGACCGATAAAGGGATCGTACCCGCAACATCTGCTCTTCACGATACTCATCACGCCGTCTGAGTGCACACTGGTTGTGCAACCGGTGTCTCGGTCGCTAAAAGGAATGTTTAGCGAGTTGTCACGGTTGGAACCGGAAAAGGGAATGGCAGGGCGGCACCTACCCGGCCGATCGATTGCATAATTTGGGCGAACACGTTTTCAAGGGCGATCCTCGCGCCAGCCTTGAATTGAATCTCACAAACCCTCAAGAAGTGGCCACAGCAATTGTGCGTGTCTTCAGTGGGCTTCACGGTCGCAACCACCTCTTTGGGAATTTCGATTGAAGCATGGCATAGGCAGCCGGAATTGGGAGCCCAAGGGGTGATCTTCACAAGGTCGGGTCTGGACGATTGGCAACCTCTTCAATCGTCGCGATGAACGTTGGCAATTTCTGTGTTTTGAGAAATTCATCAAGCGAAAGCGGTGAGTTCTCCGTCGACCGCTTTGTCGGCCATGAGTTTTCAGCTCCTTCCTTGCACGGATGCGAGGCTCCCACAATATGCTCCTAAGCGCATCTTTAGCCTGATTTGCTTCGTGGCAGTCAAAGCCTTGTCCTTGTCCTTAACCCGAAACTGGAACCGGCGCGATCAAGAGAGATGTGTTCAAAAGATAGAATAAATTGTGCGATCTGAGTGAGAAATTTTACGCAACGATGAAAGGGCCTCATGTACAATTTCCTAGCGGGCGCCTCTTGGCGCCGGCACGTATGTGGCATATGGCCTGCCCCCGAAAGCCGCAAAATCGCCGTAGAATTCGTCACAAAATAACCTGCCCCGCGAAGATAGGACGGCTGCTGTGTCTCCGAGGTGGTTAGGCAGTCGCGTTGCGCGACTGCTGTGTTAAGCAGTAATCGTTCACTACTAACTGCTCACACACGAAATTCTTGACAACTCCGCCGGGAAATTCGTGCAGTTTGGGCTCACTACCAACTACTACGACCGGATCGCCAGGGCGCGCCTCACCAATTAGCCTCAACCTTCAGAACCGACGGAGCAGGCCCGCATGTCCCATGGTGTGGAGGGAAGCAGCGGTGTGCCTCTACCCCCTATGCCGATCACCTTCATTCAAAAGGTAGCCTCGTCTTCTCCGGCGATGGTAGCATCACCACCAGCTGTCACTTCGGGTCGCGCCCCAAGGAACTGCATCCCCTGCGCGATAATCTCGGTGCGATAACGTTTCCCGTTGTTGTCTCTGGCTTCGTATTCCCTGGTGCACAAACGTCCTTCGACGTAGACGTGGCGCCCTTTGGCCAAATACTCCTTGCAAATCAAGGCCAGCCTCCCGTAGACGACTACCTGGTGGCAGTCCACGCGCTCCTGTTTCTGCCCGTTCTTGTCGGTGAAGCTGTCGTTGGTCGCGACCGAGAAGCCGCGAGCGGCTGCCCACTCGGTAATATCGCAGTTCTTCGAGATTATGGCCGACATACCCAATAAGCGTTGCGCGATTCAAAGACATGGTAATTCCTCCTATTGCTCACTTCTGACACACTGTGCCGTACTAGCTACTTAGTTGAACTTCGAACACCATTACTGACCGCCGCTGACATCGGCGGCGCGTGGCCGTCACCCTGCCAAGCCACCTGTTCCGCGGCTTCCGGACCGTGCGACTTCAACAGCGCGATGAAGCAGCCCCAGTCGAACACCGCGTTGCTCGCCCACAAATGGACTTTCACCCAGTTCTCCTCAGGCCGAACTTTGCGCCCACAACGCAGACAGTTGTTGTTGTGCATTGCTGCTACTCCCTCCTGCTCGCCTCCGCCCTTGCGGCAGGGCATCTGCGATTTCGCTGGGGTCCCCTTGCGAGCCATTTTCGTGGGCGGCTCCTTTACCCCACCATGAGGGGCCCGCACCTAATTTCTGAGATGCCGACGCGCGTAACGCTGCGGGCGTGCCAAGCGCTCTCGCGCGTTCGCTTCGCGATGGCGCGTTTGCAGTGGAGCGCCTCGGCCACCGTAATACTCAGTGCCGACCCAGCGATTGCGCTCGCGGCTGGTTGAAACGGACTTTGATACCGGCGATCGGATGACCCTGGTGTATATGCTTATGGACCAGCCGGAGATTTTCCCGTGCGAGGCTCACCATCCGCGGGCTGGTGTAGGTATCGAGCGGGTGAAGGTAGGAGTGACCGGCGGCGATCAGCTGACCGGCCTTCTGCCGCGCGTCAATTTCGGCGCGAACATGGTTCAGATCGATCGCGCCGACGCCGTGCCGCAGGGCGGCAGTAACCAGCTCGCGATGATCGATGACGGCGTAGCGTGAGCTGAGGTGACGATCGGCGTAGTCCAATGACTCGCGCGTGTGTGCATCGGTCGTTGGGCTCGTAAGGGCCTGGGCTGGCTTGAGCTGGAGAGACGACGGGCGGTAGTTAAGGTCAATTCCCTGTTGTCGCGCGAGCGCTTCGCGTTCAGCCTTCAGCGCCACCCGGATCGCAGTCACGCTTGGGCTTGCGCGTTTCCAGTACGATATCGCGCGCGATACTCGGGTTGCTGATGCCGCGCGCCTGCTTGGTCCGTTCGATATCCATGGCGCGTTCCGAGAAGGCTTCGATTTGCCGACGGTTAAAGCCCGCCAGTTCGAACGAGCCATCAACTTTTCGAACGATGTCGTAGCCGAGTTGCTGGACCCGTTTGGCAAGTTCGGCCATGTAGATCGCGTCGATGAAGCGGCGCGCCTTATAGATCTGCTGCGGGTCCAGGCTGCGCCACTCGTAACTGGCGAGCCGCGTCATGTTCGCGATGAAGATGTGGTGATGCAGCTGAGGCATCGGCCCGTGCTCGCCGTGGATCGACTCGCGTGAGTCGTAATGCTCGAACATGATCGCGACGACATTGCCCGTCTCGGCCCACTCTTTTCCGCCGTGGTGGCGCGCCAATGCGCATGTCTCGACTTCGCGGATCGCGTATAATGCCGCTTCACGGTCGACCTGCAGAAGCCGTTCGTCGCCGCAAACGAGAGCCTGGATGCTGATCGACTTCGGCGGCGAGAGGGTGCAATCCCAGTTCGCCCGCTCGGTATCGCCGTGCGTCGCCTTGATCCGCAGTTCAGCTTGGGTAGTTGGGTCGTGGCCGCGCCGGAGGGCCTCGAATTGCTCGGCGGTAAGGTCGGAGAGTGCGAGAAATTGCACCCCGCGGCCGACCGCGTGGCCGATGATGCGCTGCTCGGTCCCGGCGTAATAACCCGCCGCGCTGTAATGGACGCGGTAATAGGAGCCCGCCTGTTCGATCGTCATCGCGCCGTCCGAAAAGCTGACCATGATTAGGCCTTAGCTCCGGTCGTGCCGAGCGCCCGAGCAAGCGCGCCGTCAGGGTCGCGTCACTCTGATCATCCGGGTCGACTCTGAGTGGCTTGACTGGGCGCGCCGGCGATCGCCCCCGTGGGATGAAGTCCGGCTGCCGTCTCGTCAGGTGCAGTTCGGGAATGCGGACTGTGGTGCGGTGCTCGCCGGCAATGCAGAGATAGCCATGGAAGGGCCGCAACTGCTGAATCTCGGCCGGCAGGACCAGGTGCTCGACGCTGCGGTGCGGGCTCAGGTTGACGCCCTCGCGATAGGTCGAAAGCCCGGCAAGCTGCGTCATCTGGAGCCGCTCGGTTTCGTGCGAACCGATCAGATCGGAACCCCACCGCGCCATCTCGGGTTCGTCCGAGCGCATGATCAGCTTGGTGGTTGGCGAGCTCGTCAGGGTGATCGCGCCATCGCGGCCATAAATGGCCCGAGTCTGCGCCACATTCTGAAAGCCGATCACCACCGCGAGGCCGCGCTTGCGTCCGCGCGTGACGAGCTTTTCGATCTGGGGCTGATACCCGAAGGCCGGCAATTCGTCGGCGACAATCCAGACTTGCTCGCTGCCAATCTGCGCGCTCATCAGCCAGCGCACGAGGCAGTCCAGCCAAAGGTCCTGCAGCGGTTCGATTGCTTCGCGGATGTCTTCTTTACATGGGAGGAAGACCCAGCCCTCTCGCCTCTGGGCCCATTCGCGCGCGCTCCAGCTTCGCGTCGTTTGCTCCAGCGGTGGCAAGTGGTAACACGCCTTGAGCGCGTTCGCGACCGTCGCCACGATCCCGGCACCCTGGTCGTGGGCCTGCGGATCGACGATCGCGTAGGCGCGGGTGCCGGCGAGCCGCGCGTGCAATTCCTCACGTGGTAGCGCGAGGAAGTCAGATAACAGCCGAATGTCCGGATCGTCGGCGAGGACTTCAAAGATGCTCGTGGCGAGAGTGCGCCCCGAGTCGCGAAAAAAGATTTCGTTGGCCGTCCGGGCGGAGACGCGCACTAGCGACGCGGTCAGCGCCTCGGCGTCCATCACGTAGCTGTCGTCACGAATTTCGAGCCATGGAGACCAGAAGGTACAGCGCTCGTCCAGTGGATTCAGGATCACGTCGCCGCGTTCTTCGCTGTAAAACTCCTGCACGAACTCGGCTTCCAGATCGATCACGATCGCCTGCTCTTGCGCTACTCGACTTGCCGGAGAAGGTGGCGCATGGCGGTGGTCTTGCCCGAGCCGGGCGAACCCGTAATGAGGATGTGCTCGCATTCCTTGCTCGCCCGGATGACGCTCGCCCCAAGCTTGATCCCGATCGGCCGGACGGGTTCCTGACGAAAGCGATCACTCGACTGAGGTAGGGTCGCAGCGCCCGGTTGTGCTGCCTCGGAGCGAGCAGCCGCAGTCCACGCAGATGCGCCTTGCTGTCGGGCTCGCGTTTGATGCGCCAGGCGATAACAGCGACCGCGATGCTGAGTGGAAAGAGGTCAGTGCCGAACCCGTAGTAGCCGCCCAGGCCGGTCGCGATGTGCCAGTACGAAATGTAAAAACTGTCACGGTACATCGCCGGTCCTTTGAGCCACACGGCACCGCGCTGGCCGAGCTTGACCGGATCGTTGTCGGGCGCGGCGTGGTAATACGCATCGAGGAATTTGTAGGCCTGGCCGCGCGATCGCGTAGACCGCGTGGATGTTATGGTCCTGCATGGCGTCGTTGCCGCTCACCACGCGCGCGTCGTAGATGAACTGGCGCAGCTGGTTCTCGATCACCATCGGAGCCAGTTCGTCGTTGGCAGTGAAGAGGTGCGCGTAACCGACGATACGACCCTGATCGAGTGCGACCACATAGGGCGGCACGCGCTTGAGCGCAAGGATTGTCACGGCGATGGTCAGGCCAATAATGACGGCGGAAGCGGTGACACCGAGGTAGAAAAGCCGCCGGTTGATAGTGCGCAGCAGGCGATCTTCAAACCGCATGGTAGTCATCGTCGTCACCTCATCAACATCGCGTGAACTTTCTTGAGCGCGTTGGCGGCGCCATCAGCGGCGGCGTTGGCAGCAGCGCCGCCGATTGCTTTGCTGCCGCTCGCCGTCTGGCTGGCAGCCTCCGCGACCATTCCGGCCAGAATGGTCTCGCCGGCGGTCATTGCGGCACCGGCGCCGCCGGTGATCAAACTCGCCATGAGGCGTGGGATGTAATAGACGAGGCCGACGAACAATAGAGATTCCACAACGGCTTGCATCATTAGGCTGACATTCTCTGGGATGCTTCCCGACGTAGCCGCCATAGAAACAGTTCAACCACTTGCTTCGGTCATTCCCAGCGCAATAACCGCAAGCAAAAAGAACGTCTTCACGCAGGAGGCCAGGACTCTAAGCCCCCAGCCCGGAAAAATGCTCCAAGTCCAAGGCAGCGGCGCGAAAGCGAGCAGTACCGAGGCACCGATGATCAACGCCCAGACTTCCATCAGGGCAAGCAGATAAATGATGGACGCAACGGCAAAGGTTGCGACGATTACAATGCTGCAAAGCAAGTCTTCAATCGCTGACATAGGTGCGACCCACGACGAAGCCTTCCCAGCGGCGCTCCAGAAAATCCGCATGAGTTGTAGCCCCTGCTCCATCACACCCGAGGGCGTGAGCGTCTCAGGGGATTGGCCGCTGACCTGTTGCCCCCAGCCAAGAAATCCGTTCAGCAGATCGATGGCTAAGTCCTGTCCGTAGAGAAAGACCGCATGGAGTACGGAGAGCGAGACGATCGTGTAGCCGAAGCCGAGGATGAAGGTCGGCAGATCGTGGGTGGCGAGCAGCTGGATGGTATACACGGCGAACGCTATAGCCCCGACTGCGAGCAGGATTTGAATGCCTTGCGCCTGGAGCACGGGCGCCCAGACGCCTTGAATTGCGGTTTCGTAGTCGCTGAGCGCGTTGTTTAGGAATTGAAATTGGAGCGTCATTTTTACCACCCATTCTCTGTCGGAGTCCGCAACACAAAGGGTGGGCCGCCTGGGCAGGAAGTATCGCCTCGATCGAAGCGGCGGTCACACGAAGAAAAACCGCCACACTGCTCTGCCGGGATGTATCGAATCAGGTGGTCGTCATCGCAATAGACTTGCGGCTGGCGCCAGTTGTCCCAAGCGCGAATCGCGTCGTTGAGCCATGTGGCCTAGGATAATCAAAAATGCGATTGCTAATAGGCCCCGAAAGCGCCACATGAAGCGCAGGAAAATTATGATCGGAGTTGTCATTTGAAAACCTCCTTCATTGCTGTACGTCACCTATAAAGTAGGCTTGCGCATTCGCTCCAAGCTGGGAATTTTCGTTAAGAGTTTCGCCATAATTCACGGCCTCAATCATGGATTTGGGTGATCTCAAGCTGCCCTAGTACCTGGGTCTGCTGGGCCGCCGCGAGATTGATTTCATTGCCGCACTGAATCGCCTGGAGGACGCTCACGCTCGCCGCGTTACAAGCTTCGAGCGCCTGAAAATGTGTGTCTTCAGCGCTGAAGCTGGCGCCCTGCGCCTGCGCGACTGAAATTGCGTCGGCATAGGTGGTGAGAGTCTAGTTGGTGACCTGCGCCGCTATCGCCGCTGCGTTCGCCCCGAAATTGACCCAGCCGGGATAGCTAGCGGCGAAAGCTTGTGCGCTGTCCACGCCGCTCCCCATCGTCTGCATCAATGAGTTGAGGTAACTGAGTTGCGACTGAAAGCGACCAGCGCCGCCCGGCGTCGTAAGTGACTGCGTGGTGATGGTGACCTGCACGATCATCGCAGGCATTTGTTGGGTTGAGATGCCCGTCAGCGTGCAGGCAATGGCGGTGGTGTTCCCCTCGACCGGACCGTCCGACACCACGAGCTGCGCCCGCGCCGGCTTGGCCGCGAGCGCCAAGGCGAGTAGTGTCGCGGCGAACAAATCACGATGCTTAATAATCCCACCCTCCCGTTGCTGTGAATCATTTCCGCCGCACGCATTGAGCCCCGCGCGGAACGCGGCTCTGGTGCCGGGCCGAGACCCTTAGCTGCGAGCCACGCGTCGAGAAAGCCGTCCTGCCCTGATTCTTCGAGGACGCGGCGGGCGAGCGTTACGTCGTCGCTGCCGGTGGCGGCGCAGAGCGCCCGCGCGATTGGGCCCAGATTGAGGCTAAACAGTCGCGAGCCCGACTCGCTGACGCACAGATAATCGCGGGCGGAACGCCATTCGCGACAATCTCTATCTGCTTTTCATTGAGCCCAAGTTCGCCGTAGAGCTGGCGCACTTGCTCGCCTTTAGCCGCGTGGTTCGGCAGGAAGGTCTTGATCGCGGTCGATTCCAACATCGTCTGCGCCTCGTTGTTGTCAATCTCGGCGAGCGACTGCGTACACAGAATCAGTGCGCCGTTGGCACGGCCGAACGTGCGGAGTGCGCGGTCGATCCATGGCAGGGAGATGGGCGACGCCAATATCCACTTGGCCTCGTCAATCAGCGCGAAGGTCGGATCAGCCCCAAGGCCCGTTTCCGCGTCATGCACGATCAACTCCGTGGCCGGGCGGTCGCGTGCTCGCCGAGCGCGTCGAGATGACGCATTTCGTAGGTAGTCAGCGTGGGACGCTGTCCTGCGACTGGCTCGCCATCGAAAATGTGCGCCAACTGGCCGCCGTCCGCATAGTTGCCCATGATCTCGCGCAGGCGTGGGATGTGGAGCAGATAGCGAAGCGCCGTCATGGTGCGCACGCCGGCTCCCTTGGCGATCGTCAGCGCTTCGGTTAGGTCGGCGGCTTCACGCTCGTCGAGCAACTTGCCCAACCAAAGCGCAAAGAGCCGCGTGAGCACCGGTGGCGCCTGATGCGGGCGGCTATGGAGTGCAAACCGGCGAGCGGCGCTTGGTTTGCAAGCAATGGACAGGAAACCGCTGGGTGGTCATTCACGTCGCGGCGCGACAATGCCAGCCATGAAAGCGCCGCGCTTGCGAACTATCAATTTAAGTGATTTGTTCGACGCAGCCTGACTGTGTCATGGTCCCCTGAGATGGAGAAGGTCGATCAATACCTTCTAGGCTAGAGCGCGGCCGAACAGGAGCGACTCCGGAGGCAAGCTGAGGAACTCGCCAACGACTCGAATTGGTTGTTCGATCAAATTGGCGTCCCGGCTGGCGCTCGCGTCGTGGACATTGGCTGCGGTCCCCAGGGATGCCTCGACTTGCTGTCGCGCCGAGTCGGACCAAATGGTTCAGTCATCGGCGTCGAGATGGACAGGGAGGCCGGTCGCTACGGCGCGCCGCTTTCTTGTGGACCATGGGATAACCAATGTGGAGGTGCGCCAAGGAAACGCCAAAAATACTGGTTTGCCCCGTGAGTCCTTCGATCTAGCAACGGCGCGTCTCGTCCTCGTCAACATACCAGCGCCGGAAAAAGTGTCGCGGAGATGGTGGCATTGGTGAAGCCCGGGGGTGCGGTGGCGCTTCACGAAGCCGACTTGGCTGGCCACATTACGGATCCGCCCCTTCTCGCCTTCGACCGGCTGCGGAAGGTGTTAGAGGCCTATGCAGCGGCGAACGGGATCGATCTATACATCGGCAGGCCGGTGCCGCGCATCCTGCGCGCCGCTGGCCTTATGGATGTTCAGGTCAAGTCTTTGATCCACGACTTTCCGCCCGGACATCCGAACCGAACACTTTTTTACAATTCGCTCGCAACCTCCGTGAGCGGTATATAGCCCAAGATTTCATTTTCCGAGACTGAGTTCGCCGACTCGACCGCCCGGCTTGAACGCCACCTTGAAAATTCAACGACTCTCGTCACGTCGTATCTGCATTTTCAGGCTTGGGGACGAAAGAGAGGATAGTTACTATGGCGGGCGCAGCGACGAGCGAGGCTGCGCGCCAAGTGCTGCTCGTCGGCAGCGTCCCGCTTGACAGCGCGGAGCAAGTGTTCCGCACGGCAGTATCGATTTTGGGAACTTGCCTCCGGCGGATTCCCGACGGCGAGACCGGCGACCCGGCTCGGCTGGATCGGATGGCAGTTGAACGTCTTCACGAACCATCCGCGCTTCGCGGTGATTGCGGATCAAACGAAAAGAGGCCGTCGTTCCTGTCTTTGAACAGCCAATCCTGCACTTCCATAAACTCCCGCCGTTTGCGTAGCGTCACCGTTGCGAAATTTCTTTGGTAGCAGCGTATTGCGTCGACGAGTACTGCCATCATCAGACGCTTCACCGGTTCCACCGCCGCACTGCCCCGGCGTGCGCCGTAGAACTGTGCAGGCAACAAAACCTCATCCCCTGGCACTGCTTCGCTCAGGTACCCTTCGGGGCAGTCGCCACTCTGCGTAGCTCTCCCTCGCTCTCATGCTTCGCTTGACTTTAAACATGCTCCTCTGCAAGCCTTTTGGCGGAAGTTGGTACGAACCACAGGTGGGCAAAGCCGCCCGCCGTTAGGACGACAAGGCGCCCCCCTCGAGCAGGAGCGCCAAATGCGCCCATTCGCTCAATAGACGCCGACTGCCCCAACTCCGACTCCACCGGAATCGCGTAGCCGCCCCTGATGGTAAAGGAACTGCATATGCCGACGGTCGTAATCGGCGCCAATGTGCGCGGCCGGAACCTGGATAAGCCGGAGTTCCTGCCCTTCTTCGCCCGCATCAACGAGTTGAACGTCCCGATCATTATCCATTCGGACGGGCTCAGTCCGTTTCAAAGCTATCCGGCCGCGGGTGATCGCACCGGATGGTCGGAGCGCGGTCCGTTTACGGCGGACTACCCGGTTTGGTGGATGTTGACTCATCCCTTCGAGCACATGATCGCGATCGCGCGGATCATTTACAGCGGCCTGCTCGATCGCCTTCCCAACCTCAAGTTCATTTTGGAGGAGGGCAACGTCGGCTACGCGCCTTATCTCTTCGACCGCTTGGAGGAGGGTCGCGAGTTCGGCGAGCTGCTCTATGGTTCGCGCGTGCATCTGGGCGGAGCGAAGAAACATCCGCTGGATTATCTAGAGCATTTTCATTGGGCGGTCGAGTCAGAAGACTCGCTCATTGGCGAGGTGATCAAGCGCTGGGGCGCCGAACGCATCCTGTTCAGCTCCGACTATCCCCATCCGGACACGCCGTGGCCTGAGAGCGTCGCCGGGATGAAGAAGGCGCTCGTCGGCTTTTCGGCTGACGATGAGGCGAAGGTCATGTGGCAAAACGCAAGCCGGCTGCTTCATCTCTGAAGCTTGGGCGATTTGGCGTGCGCAATACCTTGAATTCATCGGAGAAGGAATCTGTGATCGACCGGCTTGCGCGATCGCCGCCCGCGTATTCGCGCCTTTCCTATTCATCGTTTGCGGTTTTAACTATGCGCCAGTTCGGGGGCGGCGCTTAACCCGAAAGAGGATTTGCTCAAAATGGCAAAGCGCATTCTTGGAACAATGGCACTCATCTGCGGACTGGTTCTCACGACAGGCAGCGCAACGCACGCTGTAGCCGCCGATAGTCTCTCCTTTAACATGGTGGTCTCGTCCGGTGCGGCAACTTGCCTGCCGAACGCGACAGCGACCGTCACCTTAAGTTCTCTACGCAAGGCCTCGGTGGAGAAGATGGTTGTCAAAGCGAGTGGGCTGCCGCCCAAGACCGATTTCGATTTCTTCGTGATTCAGGTACCGAACAAACCCTTCGGTCTGGCTTGGTATCAAGGGGACCTTGAGACTAATGGCAAAGGCAAAGGCTCGCAGACCTTCATCGGGCGCTTCCAAATCGAGACCTTCATAATTGGGTTTGGTGTGGCCGACGCTCCCCAGACGTTTCCTGACCCGCCGTTCCCTGACGCCCTGCAAAATCCCGAAACCCTCGGCCCTGATGGGGTGACGCCGGGACCGGTGCAGACATATCACTTGGGAATGTGGTTCAACTCAGCCACTGATGCACAGAATGCCGGCTGCCCCAACACGGTGACGCCCTTCAACGGCGTCCACAACGCCGGCATCCAAGTGCTAAACACCTCGAACTTCCCTGATACAGCCGGGCCCTTGTCGGGTTTCACTCCGTAACGCCAGGCGGGTAGCAGCCTTGCCGCGAGCTTGACTCGCTCGCGGCAAGGGCGTAGGCGACCCGAGAAGTAAGAGGTGTACAGAGTTAGGCAGTTGCGCCAGGCCCCACCGCGGAAAATCAAACAGTTGATTCTCTAATCACTGTAAGACTGAAGGAAGAGCAAGCCATGCCGACCATTTCAAAAATAATTCGCATCGAGCCAGCGTTTGACGATCCGGAATTCGTGCGCGAAATGTTCGAGCGCAACGCGCCGTATCGAACAATGGCGGGCTACCTTCCGATCAAGGCGCAGGATTCCTTTCTTCCGTGGTTCCGAGGCAACTGGGCAACGAATGGTGAGCCGCTCGTGGGCAGGTGCTGAGAACATTCTGCATAACCCGCGATTCATCGACGCGGCGCGCACGTTCTTCGGCGGCTCGAGCGTGCGTCCCACATTTGTTGTCGTCAATGTGAATGCCCCAATGCCTGCGGGTCTTACTCATGTGGACGTTCCCACGTTCAGTGGCGCGACGCGTGATCAGTACCCGCTGGCCTTTCTCATGTGCATGGGGCAGTCCGCGCTCTTCGAGAATTGGAGAGTTATACAGGCCGGCGCCGTCGCGTGGTTGTATGACGGGCCGGGCGGCAACTTTGAATACTGGCCCGATGGGCACGAACGTCCGATGCGCACCGAATGCCCGCCTTTTCGCAATGTGGCGCTCATGTCGGACAACGACCAGATTTATCATCGCATCGGTCACGTTGGCGCGCCCGATGCGCGCCCTCCGCGCATGACATCTGCTGCGGAAATCCACTGGAGCGGCGGGGCCTGGGAAATTGTCGAGAACGGCGAGACCCGCGCAACCTACCCGCCTACTGCTATTCGGCTCTCGCTGGTGTGGAAAGCGATTCGCGATTCCGAACCGCAATCCGAACTGCTCGATTCTGGATCGCGTAATGACTATTTTCATCTCCGATCTAAAAAGACAAAAGATCGATTTCAAAATACCCGCTGACCCATTATCGGATACTGAATGGATGGCGCTCTTGGACCGCATCTACTACATCTGTGCGAACTCAGAGAATCCGAAGGAGTGACCTTCGATGAGACTCCTAATCTCAAGATCGTCACGTGCAGCATCATGGAGTCGATGAGCGCGATCGGAGAATCCGAAATGCAGAAAGCAAAATCGCAAATCTCTGAGACATTCCCTTCCCGCGAAGGCCTCACGCGCGCCGAATCTCGAACACTGCTCGGCGCGGCGCTGGCAGTGTTGATCCTGTACGCAGTCGGCGTGATCGCGCTGGGAACTCCGCCCAGCGCATCGGACACTGGTGAGCAGGTCGTTACGTGGTTCCGACAGCATCGCGAGGACGCTCGCTGGGCCGTCTGGGCGGCCACCGTCAGCATCCCGCCGTTTGCCGTGATGTTTGCGCTGTTGCGGCGTCTACTTCCCTCGCCGCATCGCGACGTGTTTTTGATTGGCGCGATTGCCTTCGTGATTACGTACGCGGTGCAGGCGTGGACGTGGGGCGGTCTTGCGCTCCATGCCGACCGTCTCGAAGCGGCGACGGCGAGCACGGTGCTGGACGTGGCGCTGTTCTGGGGGCCGGTTCTGACTGGTGCGACAATTACGATGATCGCGCCGGTCACGTTACTGGCCCTGCGCGGACAAGAACTACCTCGATGGCTCGGTGTGCTGGGCGCGATCGCCTTTGCCGAACAGGCGGTCGAGACGATCACAATCTTTGGCACCGCGGGCTTCACTGAGCCGGGTGGCGCGATGAATCTCCTGCTCGGCGCGGGACTCACCGCGACCTGGATGCTCGCTTTCGCGGTATGGGGAGGACTCCGGACATGTCGATAGCTAATATGGACGCACAAAAGTTGCTCGCCACAATTCACGACCTGGCGCCAACTATCACAGCGCGCGCCGCTGAAATTGAAAGCGCCCGCGAACTGCCTGACGATCTGCTGCGCGAGCTAGTCGCCGCCGGATGCTTCCGAATGTTGGTTCCGCGCAGCCACGGCGGATTAGAGATTGAGCTGCCTTCAAGCCTGGAGATTCTCGAAGCGCTCGGCCGAGCCGACGGCTCCGCCGGTTGGACCGCGATGATCGGGGCTGAGGCGGTAATGCTGCTGGCGTTGCTCCCGCGCCGCCGTTTCGACTCGCTTTATGCGAACGGACCCGACCTGATGGGCGCAGGCTCATTCACTCCACGCGGTGAGGCCCAGGTTATTGACGGCGGCTTCGAGGTCACTGGCCGCTGGCCGTTCGCGAGCGGCTGCCTGCACAGCAAGTGGCTGCTCGCCAACTGCGTAGTGACAGAAAACGGTAGGCCGCGTCCCGGTCCCGCGCCTGACCTGCCAGAAACCCGGTTTGTGATCTTCCGCACCGAGCAGGCGCAGATTCTCGATACCTGGTTTGCTTCCGGTCTGCGCGGAACGGGCAGCAACGACATAGCTGTTGAGAGGATTCGGGTCGCGCACGATGACACTTTTGATCGCTTCTCTGGAGTTTCGTCGGTGCCGGGCCCGCTCTATATCGCTGCGACTTCCCAGTTTTCCTTGCATATGGCGTCGGTCGGTGTGGGCATCGCGCAGCATGCGGTCGACGACATCATCGCGCTTGCCGGCAGTCAAAAGCGTCGTCTTTTCGCAGCCACAGCATTGGCCGACACCCCGGTATTTCAGCACTCTCTGGCGCGCGCAGAGATTGCGCTGAGAGCGGCCCGCGCCCTGTTAAGAAGCGAAGCCGAAGCTTTCTGGGCCGAGGCCAGCGCCGGTCGCATGCCAACTCTGGCGGAGCAGGTTCGATGCTCGGCGACCGGCGCGTGGGTAGCCGCGAGCGCGGCGACGGTCGTTGATGTTTGCTACAAACACGGCGGCGGAACCGCGCTCTACGATTCATCGCCGCTCCAGCGCCATCTGCGCGATATCCATACGCTGACGCAGCATATCGGCTTGGCCGATGGATGGCTGACCCGCGCCGGCGCATTTCTCTTGGGCAAAGATCCCGGCTTTGGCATCGCTTAGGTGGGGAAGCGAACATGGCTCGCATCGAACGGATTCTGATCGTCGGCGGCGGAATTGCTGGGCTCACAGCGGCCACCGCTTTCCATCGGAAAGGCTTTACGACGGAAGTCGTCGAGCGAGATAAGACCTGGCCCGCCGTTGGGGCAGGAATCGCAGTGCAGCCGAACGGGATGCGCATACTCAACGTTCTCGGCACGGGCGCGGCCGTTGAGCAAGCGGGTACGGTGATCCGCGGCTGGGGCTTTTGCGACCAGCATGGAGAACTGCTCTGCGAAACCGACCTGCAAGTATTGTGGGGCCATGTGGCGCCCTTCATCGGGATCGAACGGAGCAAACTTCATCAAGCCCTGGTGGCGCGCGCCGCCGTCGTGCCTCATCGGCTCGGAATCTCGCTGACATCCTTGTCCCAAGACAGTCACTGCGTATCTGTAGGATTCAGCGACGGCTCGACCGGTGAATATGATCTAGTGGTCGGGGCCGATGGAATCTCATCCACTGTGCGCACACTCGCGATAAGCAACGCTTCGCCTGCCGATCTTGGTGCAATGAATTGGCGCAGCATCGCGCCGATCCGGCCGCTAGGTTTGTCTGCTTTGCGCTTCGTTCTCGGCGATGAATGCTTCTTCGGACTGTGTCCCGTAGGCGAGGGACGCACATACGGCTTCGGATACGTTATGCAACCTCGTTTCCACGATCCCGTGGAGGGGCGGCTTGAACGGCTCCGGGACCGCTTCGCAGGATTTGGCAGAATTGTGGAGGACTATCTGGCGTCTCTTGAACACGACCATCAGATCATCTGCTCGGCCATGGAATGGATCGACGTTGGCGAGTGGTATAGCGGTCGCACGGTGTTGATCGGCGACGCTGCTCACGCCAGCTCGCCGCTGATGGGCCAGGGCGGTTGTATGGCTATGGAAGACGCATACGTGCTTGCTGAAGAGCTGCGCTCGGCGGATACGGTGCAAGACGCACTGAAGAATTACGTTCTTCGGCGAAAATCGCGGGTCGGTTGGGTTCAGCAGCAAAGTATCGCTACAGGGGAAGCCTTGCGCATGCCGCCTGCCATGCGCAACGCGGGCTTGCGTGAGCGAGGAGAACAGATGATGAAGTTTCGTTTCGGACGGCTCACCCCGCCGCCATGATCCGGCTCATCCGCCGAAGAGCAGGTATTGACGCCGGTAATTCGCCACACGATTAAAGATCGCTGGCGCTGAGTGCCAAGCGGCGGCACAAATAAGGCTCTAACCCCGGGCGGGATTTTGTCCTTAAGGTCATCCAAGCGTTATCGCAATAATTGGGTCCACCGATTTCTATTCGATGTGGCTGGTCCATGTAACGACACTACCGGGCTCGATCATTCCCTGTCCTTCGCATCGCATTAAGCGATTGATGAGAAGAGGAAAAATATGGAATGGCGACGGGATCGAACTCGCGCCGTTCAGTGCGAATAAAGCCTCGTGGTGCGCTACGAAAGTTATAGGCGTGAAGGTGGTCGCCGCGCTCAGTGAAACATCGGCCTGTGTTCGAGCTGGTTCGCTCCTTGCGGGCGAGCGATATCAGTCCTGTCCCCCGGGGACAGCTAGCAGTATACCACGGTATTCTGCGGGATATGTCGGAGCGGAAAACCCTTGAAAATGTACCTTTTCTTACCGGGTTCTCCAGGGTCCGGGTTTTCAATTCCCCCGTCTTTAACCCATCGAAGCAATTCAATCGTGCAGAATTTATGGCTTTGCGAGCATCCGGCGACGAATGAAGGGACGCTCATGTCTCGCGTCGATTAAACGATTTAATCTCCGCATGATTGACGACGAATACCCGCTGGAGCGTCGATTATTACCTATATTATCCGCAAAATCTGCGGTGATTTATGGGGCCACTTCAACGACCTAGCTTTGCCTCTCACTGACTCGCTTCGCTTCCCGCTACGCGAGATCGTCACGCGCCAGTTGATCGAGATGATTCGATAATCGACGAAATTCGGCCTCGGAGTTTTGAAACCAATCGGTCGACCAAATTCTGTATATTGTCCAATGGAGCCGCTCGAAAACCTGTTGCCGTAGACGGTCCCGGTCACGCGCCGACCGGCTGGAATGATAACCGGCACCATCACATTCGATGCCCAAAATATAGCCACTCCGATGTGGATGCTTGACCGCTAGATCGATGAAATAACCGGCCACCCCGACTTGCGAGACTGCCTCGTAACCATGGCTCTTGAGTCGATCCCGAACGAGCTGCTCGAATTCCGAGTCAGGCTCGCGCCCACTGGCTTGGCCAACGTCGAGTCTGCCGGTCTCCGCATACTCGAGATACGACTTCAGCACGTGAACGCCGCGCTGGGATTTCTCATCGGGCCGGATGTCATCCGGTCGCATCGACGTGAAGACTTCGACGCGATGTTTGGCGCGACTGAACAAAACATTGAGGCGTCGGAACCCGAATCGCCCGTTAATCGGCCCGAACTGATTCCTGACGATGCCCGTCGCGGGATCAGGACCATACACCGTCGAGATGAATATGACATCCCGCTCATCACCCTGAACATTTTCCAAGTTTTTAACGAAGAAGGGTTCCAGGGTGTTTTCCCATCGTTCCATGAACTCCTCGGCATTACGATCGCGAGCAACCAAGCGCTCGATTTCTTCTAACAAAATTTCGCGCTGGGTCTGATTAAGCGTGACAATGCCCAGGGATCGATCTGGCTCGCTCGACATGAACTCGAGCGCGGCCTTCGCCACCTTCTGCGCCTCGTCGATATTCACGCGGCCTTTGTATTTGCCGCCGACGAAGTGGTGATACATGCCGAGTTTTGGTTCCCGCCGGTGCCGATCAGGATCGAGTGGCGACGGAAAGACGATTAGGTCATCGTAGAATTCGCGATTCGAGAACGCGATAAGACTTTCGTGGCGGGAACGGTAGTGCCAGCGAAGGGAACGCGCGGACCGAAACTCGGCGAGCGCCAAGTCCAGGATCGACTCATTATCGACGATCTCTTCCTCGTCGATTTCGTCGTCCAAAATCCTGTCGGTACGGTCAAAAAAAAAACGTTGGCGGCAGCTGCATCGGATCGCCGACGACGACCAGTTGACCGCCGCGAGCAATCGCACCCAAAGCTTCCTCGGGACGCATCTGGGAAGCCTCGTCGATTACGACTAAATCGAACCGAAGACCATGAGGCTTCAGAAACTGCGCCACCGAAAGGGGAGACATTAGAAAGCAAGGCTTCAACTGCTGGATCGATCGGCCAGCACGGCCAAGTAACTCGCGGACCGGGATGTGCCGCTTCTTCTTGCCGAGTTCGTGGTACACAAGGGCTAGGCCGCGGTGCTCCTTGGCTGTTGCGCCTTTAAAACCGGGATCTATAGGCCGTCGACTGAGCTCTGTCGCGAGCTGCTTGCGTTGAAGCTTGATTATCTCTTCGTCCAGCTCACGAAAGCGTTTCCGGCATTTCGAGAGCTGAGAGCCTTGAATGCGACTAAGCACCGGATATTCGGCCAGTGCTGCGCGGGCCAAGCTTCGTCGATACACCCGCTCTAGTGCGCGAGAAAGCTGAGCCGCGTCTAGCGACTTTCCGCCGAAGGCATTAACTATGTCGCCCAACCCACTCTCGAAACATTGAGCACGAGCAGCAAGGAACGTAATCCAAACAATCAGCTGATCGGTATGGGCGAGCGCGGAGTCGATTCGCGCTAAGGCATCGCGTAGCGCACATCTCCGACACGCTGAGCCGAAAAGGTTTTTTTCATCTATATGGCCGCCATCTTTGGCTTGGTCCCAGGATTCCAATGCCGCGCTCAGCGCTCCAGTTAGGCGTTCTCGTAACTGTCTCAGTGCAACGATTCGTTCGTCACGATCACCATGGTAAAGGTACCGCCGCAAGAAATCTGGCAGTGCTGCGACCTCCACCGCCGACGAAGCTTGCAAGGCGCCATTAATCGAAGAACGATCACTATGCGGTCCACCCCAATAAGCTCCAAGAAGCTCTCGAGCCTGATCGTTGGCAGCTATTCTCGCTTCGGCATCTCGATACAATCCGACGGCGTCCACCGACTCCTGGAATATCGCGAGTTGAGTAGTGTCAGAGTTGAGCCCCAGCGTCAGTGCGCGGTCTTTGAGATCTAGCGCCTTACGTAAGAGCTCGCAGCGCCGGTTCAGTTGGAGATCAAGACTGACTTGAGGGTCTAACGTCTCAAGAAGCAGCCGGACCTTGTCATGGGGCATGCCGCGAGCGGCGGCGCCCAACTCCAAAAACGCTTCGTTTACCCCTTCGAGAAGAAGCTCGCGGACTGAGCGATCAATTCCCTGATCCGCGCCAAACATACGTCGGATGGTGACCGCGAACTCGGCTACCTCGACAAGATGCTCGAAGGGTGTTTCGTGACCGCGGAAGTGCTGACCGCAGAACTCACGAAGCTGCTCGTCAGTCGCCAAGCCCGTCGCTATCTCATTGCATTCGGCAACGGCTTCGAAATCCGCCGCCATCTCGCCGCGCTTCGGGCTCTTGGACGTAAGATTTATTTCGCGATAACGCAGCTTCGCGGTGCGTACGTCGCTCCGCCACAAGGAAGAAGGAAATTTCGCTTTCCGCAAACAAGTCGCGTGTCCGCGTAATTCGGGTGCTGGCCGGTCCAGAGGAATTGCGAAGAGTTCCTCGAGTGTGCTGACTTTCTGACGGAGTTCGGCTGCGCGTCCGTGCGCACGGCGAAGAACCACAGGCGCCGCCTCCTCTGCCAACCGAGCATGACGGAAAGCGGCGCGTTCAGGTGGGAGAGCTGCCGCGTGCGCCGCGGCATCGAGCAGCTTGATCGCGATCACAGGCGTTATCGGTTCTGAGACACCGAAAGCCTTTGCCAGTCGGTCGATCAAAGTGACAGCTTCTTCGAAACGAATCGTGTGTGCCTCAAGACCGCTTACCGCATCGTTGAGTCCGACGGCTCCTCCGTTTGCGGCAATTTCAGCAGCCAAGACGGCGAGGTTCCGCAACTCGCCCTCGCCCTTAACGGCTTCCACTGGCTCAAGACCCAACTCTGCCAGCCTGCGACCGGCGTTTAGCCAGTCAGCCTGATCCTCCAAAAATGCTGTGAGCACTGCGGCTATATTTGGATCAACCAGCTTTGGATACAGCTCCGCGGCACTCAGATCAGTTGTGGGTTCGGGTAACCGAGCGAGAGTTTCTTTAACCTTTTCGGCGTTCTCTACGGTCGCAGTAAACTTATGCCCGACTGTTTCACCAAGCTCGGCGAGCAGGCATTGGAGGTGATTCAACGCCTCCCGACACGCGCCCAAGCTGGAGATCAGGCTTTCGCGACCGAAGTAGTCGAGTCGTGCGTTGCCAATCGCAAACCACGGATGCTCTTCCAGCCTTCGCGAGCTCGCGACGTCGGCATACGCGCTCGCCAAGACCTCGAGCTTGGTCCGCAGGTTCGCCAGATCATGACGCGTTAGATTGTGAGCACCCGCTAACTCGACCTTTTCGAGCGCTTTCGGAAGGCCATCCCGATCATTTCGCGTACGCTGCTCCGACCACAGTATCTGATGAATCGTCTCGCCTGACGCACCAAACTTGCGATTGATCGTAGAGACGTATTCGCCAAGCTGGTCGCGGTTGCGTTCCAATTCTATGATCGCTAGCGCGAGGTCTTCGGCGCCCTCAAACCGACTTCGCTTCTTCAGCCGTTGGTCCAGAGATTCGAGAAGCTCCTTTTTGCGCGCTTTCGTCGAGTGAAGTTCGAGACAGAACTGACCGAGCTCAGCCTTCTCCAGTCGATCCTTGACGACGTTGAGGGCCGCCATTTTTTCAGCAACGAAAAGAACCGACTTCCTGCGCGCCAAAGCAGCGGCGACGATATTGGTAATCGTCTGGGATTTCCCTGTGCCGGGTGGGCCTTTGATGGCCAGATTTTTCCCGTCCATTACGTCAGCTATCGCGCTGAACTGCGATTGAATCCGCGTCGGTAATGAGGAGCGGGACCTTTGCCGCAATCGTCGGATCGTCGACCTGATACTCGTCGGCAAAGAAAGCTCCCGTGCCAACGCCGGCGCCTGCAAACAGCTCCGAAATGACTGGATTACCTATTATCCCAATCTCAGCCGGCCAGTTTGAATCTTCGAGATCGTGAAACATGACCATACGCGCGAACGAGAAATGGCCCAGCACGACAAAGCGCTTAATGAAAGGGGACGCCGTAAACCTGCGTCGATGATCCAAGTATTCGCCGTAAAACGTGCGGCGAATACTTCGCCATGCGGTGATTATCGGTTATATTATCCGCAGAGTCTGCGGTTAATGTATATCCACGAGCTTCACGATTGGCCGCGGTTCCAATGGAACCGCCAGCGTCTTGCCGAACTTCTTGCTGAGGTGAGGCACCGCCAAGGTCGTCTGATCGGCCACATGGAGGCGCTAGGCTTTAGTCTACGCCAAGAGGCGGTGCTGCAAACGCTCACCGCCGATGTCCTCAAAAGCAGCGAAATCGAGGGTGAAAAGCTAGACCCCCAGCAGGTCCGGTCGTCGATCGCCCGTCGCCTCGGCATAGACATCGGCGCCCTCAAGCCAACGGACCGTCATGTTGAGGGCGTCGTTGAAATGATGCTCGATGCGACGCGCCTGTATGATCAACCGCTGACGGTCGAAAGGCTGTTTGCCTGGCATGCTTCCCTGTTCCCGACGGGGCGCAGTGGCATGACTAAAATCCGAATCGGGGCCTGGCGTAACGACAGCACCGGCCCGATACAGGTCGTCTCTGGCCCAGTCGGCAACGAACGTGTCCATTTCCAGGCGCCGGCGGCAGTCCGACTCGATAGCGAAATCGCGGCATTTCTGACTTGGTTCAACGCCCGTGCCGACACCGATCCGGTCCTGAAAGCCGGGATGGCCCATCTTTGGTTTGTCACTATCCATCCTTTCGATGATGGTAATGGGCGCATTGCGCGCGCCGTCGCGGATATGGCTCTCGCCCGGTCTGAAAAAAGCCCCCAGCGCTTTTACAGCATGTCGGCGCAAATCCAGGAGGAGCGCGCAGCGTACTACGACATTCTTGAGGAAACGCAGAAAGGAACCTTGGACATCACGGCCTGGATGGAGTGGTTCCTCGGCTGTCTGGGCCGGGCCATAAACGGTGCACAAACCACTCTCAGCGCCGTTCTCGCAAAGGCACGCTTCTGGGAAGCTATCGCTGGCGTCGCGATCAATGTACGCCAGCGCCTCGCACTGAACCGCTTGCTGGATGGCTTTGAGGGTAAGCTCACAACATCGAAATACGCCAAGCTTGCCAAGTGTTCCCAGGATACCGCCCTGCGCGACATTTTGTCTCTCGTCGATCGCGGCATTCTCGTTCGCAATCCCGCCGGCGGGCGGAGCACGAGTTATGATCTTTCGACGATTCCGCGGAATACGGGGAGCCGACGATGACCACGGAACAACATCAACGCCAAGCGGCCAGTCTAAAACTAAACCAGGGAGACGTGTTAGGCCTACTTGACCAATTCCGCAGGAGGCTCTACTTGGAGAGTTTCAAGGACGAGCGCTCGATTGGACTCCGCGTCGTTGATTTTTCGTCGCGACCCAACAATTACTAATGTCTTATGCGAGCCACCACCCATTCAAGTTGCTCGATCCAATAGGAGACGATCATGGATGTAATCGAAGCGATGGAAACCTGCAGTGCGGCGCGTTACTTGAAGCCCGATCCGGTGCCCCAGGACTTGATCGAACGTGTGATTTACGCCGCCACTCGCGCATCGAGTCCCGGCAACAGCCAAGAATGGGACTTCATCGTTGTACGCAATCCTGAAGCAAAGCGGAAAATCCGCGATCTACTTGCGCCGCGATTTAAGGCGATGGGAGTTGGAGTGTCAACGACCGGCCGGGTCACTAGTCGAATGATCGCCGGCGCCACGCATCTGGCGGAGACGTTGCATGAGGTTCCGGCCATCATCTTCGTCTGCGGTCCGGTAGCTTATCCGCCCAACGCGCCGATTGAGCAGTTTGTGTGGTCGGCGCTCTACCCGGCGGCGCAGAATCTGATAGTGGCGGCTCGCTCGCTCGGTTTGGGTACAACCTTCACGACCTTCCACATGTTTATGGAAAGCGAGCTCCGCGATCTGTTCGGAGTCCCCAAAGAGATAAAATTCGGCGTGATGATCCCCATTGGCTGGCCCCAGAACGATTTCGTCAAGGTCAAACGCAAGCCGATCGCCAGCGTAATTCACTGGGACAAGTGGAGCGATTGACCGGATATAACGACATCACCGCTTACGCAGCGGGCAATCTCTTAATGCATGTCGAGGCCATCACAGGATCGTGCTGGCCGACGAAATGATAACCGCCGCCGGCATTGGTCCGTGCCGGGCTTGACGCGCTGCCGGCGATTGTCGCGTCGTGGCGAGCGCGCCAGCCGCAGCTTCGTCGAATTCTTTACCGCGACGATTCTTACTAAAACGGTTTGGCTGGGGTTTGGCAGCGGCTGTCACAAATCGGGGCAAAACGGCACTAGCCTCGACAAAGCTTGATCGCGAAAAAGCCTTATTTGATTTGCGTTTCTTTGTTCTGGATGGCTAGCGTTTGCGGTTGCCGCGAGTCCGGGTTCGAGTCCCGGCCGGGGGCACTCGGCGGGTGCTCGTCTGCCGCCGAGCGACGTCCTCATGCGCCCAATCATTGAGTTGCAATCGTAACTCTTCCTAGCGTACCCGCGATGCCTGCAGGCAGCGGCAAAGGCTCGCCATTACGCCTCACTAAGCCGCGCGGGACGAGAATTACCGACATTTCCTTGGGGTTCCAGGCGCCGCGTGCGCTCAGGTCACGAACCTGCTTTGAGATGTCATACTCAGTGAAAACGCTTGACCTTGGAGCAACTGGATGGCCTGCCATGGAATGCGGCTTTAGCGCAAAGAAACTCAGTGATCCGACATAATAAGGACTGTGAAAATTAACCTTCTCTCCCTTGGGCGGATCAATATATATCTCGTAATAGATTCCCCGCGCTCTCTCATATTGGATGTCGTTCAACTGCAGGATGATTTTGTTCTCAACCTTATGCTCGATGAAGGCGCGCAGTTGCGACACCGCGTTTTCGGGCAAGGGCACGGAAACGCTAACGGGCTCGCCGGAGAGTTGTATTCGAGCGGCTCCGGCCTGGCTGGTCGCCAAGGTCTTGAGGATGAGCCGCGGACTGACCGGCGTTGGATGGAATTGCACTGGATGGAATTGCGCCATGGTCGTAGGATCGTCGTCGTAGCGGTAGTTTAGCTCTCCAACCGTGTCGATGATTTGGCTGCCAGTTAGATCAACGGCATGCCCCGCTTCATCGAAAAATTCGAACGTTGTATTCATCCATGCTGAATCATTGAGAGGATCCTGGCGGCCACCACCCTGTTGCAGCCAGCGATTCCACAGCCGATCGATATTAGCGTGGTGAAGCCAGAAAATCGGGTCCTGCGCCGCAGTGTCGGGGTCGTCCATTAGTCCGCCCAAGGCCCCATGCACGACGTCATGTGGCTGACTTTCCAGTTCTCCGTGAGGAAAATTGAATTGCATGGCTGAAGCTTCTTGTCCCCCAAAGCTCAGCCCCGAGCCGTTGGCAGATTCGAAGTTCGTGTAGCCAAAGGCATTCGAGAAGTCCACGGTCCCGGCGTCAAGCTGAGCCGTGCCGTTGTCAAGCGCCGTCGGCCTACCGGGCGGCGCAATGTACAATGAGTTGGTGGAGTCGCTCGGCTGCCAGAAAGCGCTCGGAAGGCTGCGTTGCGACGGGTCGCCCCAGTTCCAGTACGGCAAAACCAGAGTTGGATCTCCGGACGCCGTCCTGAGGATACGATCGAAAAAGTAAAGGTACATACGGTGCCACGAGAAGAAGTAAAAACTCCCATGTTCGCATTGATCCCATGCCTGCGACTCTTGCGAGGTGGTGGTTGTGTCGTAAGTCCCGTGAATATTTGCCTGAAAACGATAGCTCGTAGGATCGGTAGTCTGCCGGCTCATCATAACCTGGATACCATGTCGCAAAGAGGCGATCTGAGTCGCGGAGAGGGTCGCAATGCTCTGCCTGACGAAGGGCGGCAAGGCAGGCACAGCAGAAAATGGCGGGCTCACAATGCCAATATAATGCGTGAGATGCATGCAGTTGTTTACTGCCGGATCGCGGTAGACTCCAACTTCCAGGAATTGTCCGGCGCCCAGATTGCTGAAACTGCCGGACCAATCGCAGATGCTGTTGCCGTCGCCGCCTACCATCTCCCCGGGCCGAGGACCGCGATCGGCCCACACGCACTGGCCAGGTGCGGGATTTGCCGCGCCGGCGCCTTGGCTGGCCCATGTGTAGGGCGTTAGCGTAGGCTGCGCGGGAGGCCCCGTTTGGAGCGGACCTTGACAGTAAAGCGGGAATGACGGCAAAGGCGTCTGAGCGAACGCACAGTCGTAGGCGCCGAGCACGAAGCAAACTGAAGACGCTAGAAATAATCTCAGAAGACGCATAATTACCTCACCGGCTCAAACCCATTATTCGTCCTAAGCTGAATGACGGGTTCGCCAAGTCGCTTCTCTTAATAAAGGCGTTCAAGTGGAGCGAACGAATTGTTCAATCACGATGAACAATTCGGCTACGACCCGCGGTTGGGCGGTCAGCCTGTATCGGTCGGCTAACTCAAAAGTAGTGTAATCGGCGGCTAGAAACTTGAAACAGGTCCGATTTCTCGATCGCAGTGCTGCCGTCGAGCTTATGGCTCGCGATCGGGGATTAGTTCGAGCTGCTCCATCCAGGCGGTGGCCTCGCTGTCGCTGGGCGCGCGATAGTCGCCGCGCGGCGAGAGCGAGCCGCCCGAGCCGACCTTCGGCGCATTCGGGATGCAACTGCGCTTGAACTGGCTCAGCTTGAAAAAGCGCCAGACGAAGGTGCGCAGGTGACCTTTGATCTGTTCGAGACGGTATTCGTGACGGCGTTCGGGGGGGATATCTGGCCAGCGGCCAAGCGTCAGATCGCGCCAGGCATTGTAAGCGAGAAAAGCGATCTTGGGCGGTGGATAACCAAACCGCAGAGTATAGTAGAGATTAAAATCCTGTAATTCATAAGGGCCTATCAGCGTCTCGGTGGCCTGAATCGCACCGCCGTTGGCGGGTACCAGCTCGGGACTAATCTCCGTCGCGAGGATGTCGCGAAGGACGCCGCCGGCCGCGCGGCCGAAGCGCTCGGTTTCCGCCACCCAGCGAATCACGTGCTGAATCAAAGTCTTTGGCACACTCGCGTTCACCGCATAGTGCGACATCTGATCGCCGACGCCGTAAGTGCACCAGCCGAGCGCGAGCTCGCTCAGATCGCCGGTCCCGACCACAATCGCATTGTTGAGATTCGCCAGACGGAACAGCAGATTGGTGCGCTCGCCCGCCTGCACGTTCTCAAACGTGACGTCGTAGAGCTCGCGACCCGCGGCGTAAGGATGCCCGATATCCTTGAGAATTTGCGACGCCGCCGGGCGGATGTCGATTTCGTGCGGCGCACAGCCGATCGCGGCCATCAGTCGGCGTGCCTGGGCCAGCGTCCGTTCGCTGGTGGCGAAACCGGGCATCGTGTAGGCCAGCAGGTTTTCGCGCGGCGCGCCTAGACGATCGAGCGCCTGCGCGCAGACCAACAGGGCTTGGGTCGAATCGATCCCGCCCGAGATGCCGATCACGACGCGTGCGAAACCGCTCGCGCGCAGCCGGCTGACCAATCCCTGCACCTGAATCTCGTAGACTTCTGCGCAGCGCTCGTCGCGCCCGGCGGCGTCCGCAGGAACATAGGGGAAGCGCTCGTAATGCCGCTCGAGGAGCAGCGGCTCGCGGCGTGGGAGCGGCGTCGAAAAGGTGATTTTGCGAAACTCGCCGAGTGTGCGACGCTCGCGCCGCCGCGCCTGGCCAAAGGTCGTCTGACGCATCCGCTCCTGCGCCAGCCTCTCAAGGTCCAACTCCGCGCAGATGAGCTGCGGCGCATCGTTGAAGCGGATCGACTCTGCGATCAAATTGCCGTTCTCGCAGATCAAGGCATGACCGTCCCAGGCAAGATCGGTGGTCGATTCGCCGGGCCCAGCGGCCGAGTAGAGGTAGGCGGAGAGGCATCGCGCCGATTGGCTCGCGACCAGTTCCCGCCGATAACCGGCCTTACCGATCGTGACGTTCGAGGCGGAAAGATTCACCATCACGGTCGCGCCGGCCAGCGCTGCGTACGATGACGGCGGGATCGGCACCCACAGGTCCTCGCAGATTTCGACGTGCAGGGTCAGCAACGGCTGCTCATCGTGTTGAAAGAGCAGGCGCGGCCCGAACGGAATATCGTCTTGGCCGCAGAGCGCGATCGTATCGCTGATGGCGCTATCCGCCTCGTTGAACTGCCGCGCTTCGTAAAACTCGCGATAATTGGGCAGGTAGGTCTTTGGTACGACACCGAGGATGCGGCCGCCCGCAATCACGATCGCGCAATTGAAAAGCAGATTATCGACCTCGAGGGGGCTGCCGACGACCGCGACGAGCGGCGCTTCGGCCGAAGCTGCGACGATCCGCGACAACGCCTCGCGGCAGCCGTCGATCAGCGGTCGCTGATGGAACAAATCGTCGCAACTGTAGGCGGAGAGGCCCAATTCGGGAAAGAGCGCGACAACCGCTTTGCGCGCCGCTGCATCACGCATCAAGGCAATCGTCGCACCGGCGTTGAACGCCGCGTCTGCCACCCGCACGGCCGGGATGGCAACCGCCACGCGCACGAAATCGTGATTGTAAAGATTGAAAAAGTTATCGCCTTGGCGCACGCTTCCGCCCCGTTCTCAATAATTTCTTTGCGATCTCAACGGTCCATCCATCGGATGATTTACCACTGTATATCAAGCCTTGTTGAGCCACAGCATAGCTCGCCCGAATTCGTCTCGCCCGCAACGAGAGATCACGCCACGAATTGCGAGATTAGCCCTTGCCTGAAAACCGAATTTGCGATTGTAATTGGAAACGGGTGCTGCCGCTTTGCATGGTCTGCTCGGGGGAGCAACTGGGAGAATGCCGATGCACCATGGCATTCGGAGGCCTGCAAACGGGAGGAAAACATGGTGGGGGAGACGTGTTGTCCGAAATGCGGCGCGGAGTTAGCTGAAGGCCGCGTGGTCGCGGGAAGAAAGGAACTTGGTCGCGAAAATGTGAGTATCTGCCGGGACTGCGCCGAGGTTCTCATCCTGAGTGAGTCCGCAACCGGTCTGGCGATACGCGCAGCGACGGTCAGTGAGTATTTCGGCTTGCCTGAGGAGTCGCAGACTTTGCTGCGCGTCGCCTTTGAGTTGATCAAGCGCCCGCGTCGGCAGAGCCGGATGGTGCGACAGCTCAACTGACCTTCGCGGCCGCGTCGCGCGCAAGCGACGCTCTGCTTGATGCGCTTGTGATCGAGCCGGTATCGCGATCAGTCTGTCACGGCGCCCAAGCTGCTGGTTGAGACCTGCGCCGCATATTTTGCGAGCACGCCGCGAGTGTAGCGCGGCGGCGGCGGCGTCCAGGCGGCGCGCCGACGGCTGAGCTCCGCGTCCGCTACATTAAGCTGCAGCAAGCGGCGATCGGCGTCGATCGTAATCGAATCCCCTTCATGGATCAGAGCGATTAGGCCGCCGACCTGGGCCTCGGGTGCGACGTGGCCGACGACGAGGCCGTAGGTGCCGCCGGAGAAGCGGCCGTCGGTGATCAGCGCGACGGCGTCGCCGAGCCCGGCGCCGATTATCGCCGACGTCGGTGAGAGCATCTCGCGCATGCCCGGTCCGCCGCGCGGTCCCTCGTAGCGGATCACCAGAATATCGCCTTTTTTGATCCTGCCCGCGAGAATCGCGTCGAGCGAATCCTCCTCACGCTCGAAGACTCGCGCCGGTCCGGTGATCTCGCGATGGGCGATGCCGGTGACTTTGGCGACGCACCCCTCGGGCGAAAGATTGCCCTTGAGAATCGCCAGATGCCCCTGCTGGTACATCGGATTATCCCATTGCCGGATGACTTCCTGATCCTTGCGCGGCGCCTCGGGAACCTCACTGAGATTCTCGGCGACAGTCTTGCCGTTGATCGTCAACTCGCCGCCATGCAACAGGCCATGCTTCAGCAGCATCTTCATCACTTGCGGGATGCCGCCGGCGCGATGCAGATCAGTCGCGACAAAGCGTCCCGACGGCTTCAGATCACACAGCACCGGCACGCGCTGGCGGATGACCTCGAAGTCGTCGATCGTGAGCGGCACCTCGGCGGCATGCGCGATCGCCAGCAGGTGCAGCACCGCATTGGTCGAGCCGCCAACCGCCATCACGACCGCGATCGCGTTTTCCAGCGCTTTGCGCGTCATTATTTGGCGCGGCAGGAGCTGGCGGCGGATCGCATTGACCACGACCTCGGCGCTTTGCGCCGCGCTGTCGCTCTTCTCGTCATCTTCGGCCGCCATGGTCGAGGAGTAAGACAGGCTCATGCCCATCGCCTCGATCGCCGAGGACATCGTGTTGGCGGTGTACATGCCGCCGCAGGAACCGGCGCCGGGGCAGGCGCGCCGCTCCACCTCGAGCAACTCCTTTTCATCGATCTTGTTGGCGCTGAACTGGCCGACGGCCTCGAACGCGCTGACGATAGTCAGGTCGCGGCCATTGTAATGACCGGGTTTGATCGTGCCGCCGTACACGAACATGGCGGGAATATTCATGCGCGCGATCGCTATCATCGCGCCAGGCATGTTCTTGTCGCAGCCGCCGATCACGATCGCGCCGTCCATCGCCTCGGCGTTGCACGCGGTCTCGATCGAGTCCGCGATCACCTCGCGCGAGACCAGCGAGTATTTCATGCCTTCGGTGCCCATCGAGATGCCGTCGCTCACGGTGATGGTGCCGAAGAGCTGCGGCATCGCGCCGGCCGCCTTGACCGCGGCTTCGGCGCGCCTGGCCAGAATATCGAGGCCCAGGTTGCACGGCGTAATCGTGCTGTAAGCGTTGGCGATCCCCACGATCGGCTTGTCGAAATCGCGGTCGCCGAAGCCGACCGCACGCAACATCGCGCGATTCGGCGAACGTTGCACGCCTTGCGTAACGACTCGGCTCCTCAAGTTTTCGGTCATTAGTAATCTCCCGTGCGGCGGATGGGATGCGCCGCAAAAGGTCAATTGCGAAGCGCGATTGCACCACAAGCCGCCGCCGCTCCGCAAGGCACGGCGACGGCGGTTCAGCTCAGATCGGGAGCTCTTTTCGGAAGGTTGCGCGTCACGCCGCAGCGTTCTCTGCGCCGCGGCTGGTGAATTCGAGCCCGCGCGGTCCGGCGTCAACGACGACGTGTGCGCCGTCGCGAATCTCGCCGAGCAGCAGCTTGCGTCCGAGCGTGGTTTCAAGCTCGCGCTGAATCATCCGCCGCAACGGCCGCGCGCCGTAGACCGGATCGTAGCCCTGCTCGGCCAGGTGGTCGCGCGCCTTGTCGGTGAGTTCGAGCTCGATCTTGCGCTCCGCCAGCCGCGCCCGCAGACGGGTTAGCTGGATCTCGACGATCGGGCGGAGCTGCTCTTTGGTCAGCGGATGGAACACCACGATGTCGTCGACGCGGTTGAGAAATTCGGGGCGGAAACTACTGCGCAAAACCTCGAGCGCCTGCGTCTTCATCCGCTCGTAATCCTTGCCCTTGAACGACAGAATTTGCTGGCTCGCGATATTCGAGGTCATGATCACCACGGTGTTCTTGAAATCCACCGTGCGGCCGTGCCCGTCCGTAAGTCGCCCGTCATCGAGCAGTTGCAGCAGAACGTTGAAAACGTCGGCGTGCGCCTTTTCAATTTCATCGAACAAAATCACCGAGTAGGGCCGCCGCCGCACCGCTTCGGTGAGCTGGCCGCCCTCGTCGTAGCCGACGTAGCCGGGCGGCGCGCCGACCAGACGCGAGACGGTATGCTTCTCCATATACTCGGACATGTCGATGCGGATCATCGCGCCTTCGTCGTCGAACAGAAATTCTGCGAGCGCGCGCGCGAGTTCGGTCTTGCCGACGCCAGTCGGTCCCAGAAAAATGAACGAACCGATCGGCCGATTCGGATCCTTCAGTCCGGCGCGCGCGCGAATCACCGCGTCGGCCACTGCTGACACCGCCTCGTCCTGCCCGATGACGCGCTTGTGCAGATGCTCTTCGAGGTGAGCGAGCTTCTGGACCTCGCCTTCCATCAGGCGCGAGACCGGCACGCCGGTCCAGCGCGCCACGACTTCAGCGATATCCTCTTCGTCCACCTCCTCCTTGATCATGCGCGCGCCAGCGGCGGAGGCCATAGCTTTTTCGGCTGCGGCGAGATCCTTTTCGAGGCCCGCGAGCTTGCCGTACTGGAGCTCTGCGACTTTGTTGAGGTCGTACTCGCGCGTGGCCTTCTCGATCTCGCGGCGCGTATGCTCGATCGCGCTCTTGATTTTCGCGAGCCCCTCGATGCCGTCCTTTTCGCTCTGCCACTGCGCCTGCAGCGCAGACTTCCGCTCGCTCGCCTCGGCTAGCTCCTTCTCGAGCTTTCCCAGCCGATCACGCGAGCCCGCGTCGGTTTCGCGCTTGAGCGCCTCGCGTTCGATCTCGAGTTGCATCACGCGCCGGTTGGCTTCGTCGAGCTCTACCGGCATTGATTCTTTTTCGGTGCGCAGCTTGGCCGCCGCTTCATCTACCAGATCGATCGCCTTGTCGGGCAGGAAACGGTCGGTGATATAGCGCTTCGCGAGCATCGCGGCCGTGACCAGCGCGGCGTCCTTGATGCGGATGCCGTGATGGACCTCGTAGCGCTCTTTGAGGCCGCGCAGAATCGAGATGGTGTCTTCGACGCTCGGCTCTTCAACCATCACTGGTTGAAAACGCCGCTCGAGCGCCGCGTCCTTCTCGATATGCTTGCGATATTCGTCGAGCGTGGTCGCGCCGATACAGTGCAGCTCGCCCCGCGCGAGCATCGGCTTGAGCAGATTCGAGGCGTCCATCGCGCCTTCCGCCGCGCCGGCGCCGACAACGGTGTGCAGCTCGTCGATAAACAGGATGATCTCGCCGTCGCTCTCCTGCACCTCCTTGAGCACGGCCTTCAGCCGCTCCTCGAACTCGCCGCGATACTTGGCGCCCGCCACCAGTGCGCCCATATCGAGCGAGATCAGACGGCGATTCTTCAAGCCGTCGGGAACGTCACCGGCGACGATGCGCTGCGCCAGCCCTTCCGCGATCGCGGTCTTGCCCACGCCAGGTTCGCCGATCAGCACTGGATTATTCTTGGTACGCCGCGACAGTACCTGCATGACCCGCCGGATTTCCTCGTCGCGCCCGATCACCGGATCGACCTTGCCGGCCGCCGCGAGCTGAGTGAGGTCGCGGCCGTAGCGCTCGAGCGCCTGATAAGTCGCCTCGGGGTTCGACGAGGTCACGCGCTGATTTCCGCGCACCTTCTTCAGCACACCCATCAGCTTGTCGTGAGTCAGTCCGGCTTCGCGAAGAATTTTGGCGGTCGAGCCTGCTTCGTCGAGCATCGCGATCAGTACGTGCTCGATCGAGACGTATTCGTCCGTGAGCTTGCCGGCTTCCTGCTCCGCACGCGTCAGCACACGGTTGAGCCGCTGCGTCAGGTAGGTCTGACCGCTGTCCGCGCCGCTGCCGCTGACACTCGGAATCTTGCGCAGCTCGTCGCCGAGCTTCTGCCGCACCGCTGCGAGGTTCGCGCCCGCCAGCTTCAGAATCGAAGCCGCCAGCCCCTGCTCGTCTTCTAGCATTGCGGAGGCCAGATGCTCCACATCGACCGCCTGATGATGCGCACTGACGGCGAGGCTTTGCGCTCGTCCCAACGCTTCCTGAAGTTTTTCAGTGAAACGGTTTGCGTTCATAATTAATGCTTATGCCCTCGCACCAAAACTAACCATTGGCGAGGTTTGAGCAACTGCTGGTCGCATCTCGCCGAAGCCAGTCGCGAGGGCAAGTGGCAGCCTTTCGCGCGGGCAGCGCCGCGCGATCCTCAATGTTTGCCGAAAAGCGAGCCGAAGAAATTTCCGATCGCGCCAAAAGCACTGTTGGTCGCTGGAGTGGCGGGTGACGCCGGCGCCCCACTCGGCGGCGTGGTCGTCGCGCTCTCGGTGTCGCCGGGCGCGGTCGCGGGAGCAGCGCCGGCCGCCGCGAGTAGGCCGCCGTGCAACGGGCAGATATGGGTCGGTTCGGTTCCGCTCAGGAACGGCAGGCTAACCTGACGCGGACAGGCGGGCGTCGCGATCCCGCCGCTCGACGGGTCGACAGTGAGCATCGTGATTCCCGCCGGCGGCTCGCCGAAGCCCAGCTCGGGTTGGCGAACCGCATCGATCATAAACGTGACCCAGGCCGGCAAGGCCGCCTGCGCCCCGCTCAATCCGATGGTTTGCGGCTCATCGAAGCCCACCCAGACGCCGGTGACGAGCTGGCGCGTGTAGCCCATGAAGTAGGCATCGCGATAATCGTCGGTCGTGCCGGTCTTGCCCGCGGCGGCGAAATCGAGTCCCAGGTTTGCCGCGCCCGCCGCGGTGCCATATTGGAAGACCGCCTGCAGCGCGCCCGTCATCAGATAGGCAATCGCCGAGCTCATCAGCCGCGTCTGCTCGTCCTGATGCTGGTAGATCAGATGGCCCTGCGCATCAGTCACCGCCTCGACCGCATACGGCGGCCGCGCGATCCCGCCGCTGGCAAAGACCTGGTAGACCGCGGCCAGGTCGAGCAGCGTGACTTCACCGGCGCCGATCGCCACCGGCAGATAGTTGGGCAGTTTGCTCCGAATCCCCAGCAGATGCGCCGTGCGAACGATGGCGGGCGGTCCGAGCAAACTCCCCAGGTATGCGGTCGGCACGTTCAGCGACTCGGCCAGCGCGGAGGTGACCGTCACCTCACCCTGGTAGGTGCGCTCATAATTCACCGGGGTCCAGCCGCCGAACGACATCGGGCGATCGGGTAGAATCGAGGCGAGCGTCACCGGCTCGGTTAGCGGCGACAGAGCCGGATCCAGCGCCGCCAGATAGACGATCGGCTTGAACGCCGAGCCCGGCTGACGCTCGGCGCTCACCACCCGATTGAACTGGCTCGCCGCATAGTCGCGGCCGCCGACCATCGCGACAATCGCGCCGTTGTGCGGATCGAGTGTGACCAGTGAACTCTCGAGGCGTTGTGCGCGATCGCGCCGCCGCAGCCGCGGATGCGCGCGCTCGAGCCGCGCCAGATTGCTCGTCACCGCCTCCTGCGCCGACGCCTGTAACTCGGGCTGGAGCGTGGTGTAGACCCGCAGCCCGCTCAGATGCCCGCTGACGCCCGGGAGTTTCGTGACCTGCTCGATCACGTAATCGGCAAAATAGGGCGCGCGTCGCAAACCCGCCGGCTTCGTCGTCACGACCGCTTCCGCCAGCGCCCCAGCATATTGCGCATCATCGATCAGGTGGGCGCGATGCATCAGCGCCAGCACCGTATCGCGCCGCGCCCGGCTTGCCTCCGGATGACGCCGCGGGTCGTCGAGCGTCGGCGCCTGGATCATGCCGATCAAGGTCGCGGCCTCGGCCGGGCTCACCCGCGCGAGGTCCTTGTTGAAGTAATAGCGCGCCGCCAGCGGCATCCCGTATACCGGCGTGCCGTCGTACTCGCCCATCGCGACATCGTTTATGTAGCGTTCGAGAATTTCGTTCTTCGACAGCCGCATCTCGAGCACCAGCGCGACGGCCAGTTCGCGGACCTTGCGGTGCAAGCTCCGTGTCCGGCTGTCCAGAAAAGTTCGCGCGAGCTGCTGCGTCAGCGTGCTGGCGCCTTGCCGCATCCGATGCGAGCGCAAATCCACCACCGCCGCTTCGATTATGCGGATCGGATCAAAGCCGAAGTGGTAATAAAAAAAGCGATCTTCAGTCGCGATCAGTCCTTGCGTCAAATAGGGCGGCAGTTCCGTCAGCGCGACCTCGACCCGTTCGGCGGGTGCATCGGGCAACAGATGCCCGATCACCTCCGGCTCGATTACCGCCTCCGCCATCGCGACCCCGAAGGCGTCTGCGATACCCGCGACGCGATCGTGATCGAACGTCAGCCGCACGAGCCCGGCCGGATAGGCGCGCGTGCCAATCGAAAATTCCCGCAAGTCGATCGCCATCGCGCCGGGCGTCATCGAGTATTCCCCCGGATGCGCCGGGCTTGTAGTCGGCGAGTAACTCAGCGTGTTGAGCCGATCGAGCAGATGAATTTGCGCGATGGCGTCGCCGCGATGCACCCGCAGCGGGGCCGAGAAGATCGCCGAGGTCAGCGCCGCGCGCCGTTGCTCGATCAGATTTGAGATGTCGGCGTAGACGTTGGCGAGGTAAAAACCAAAGCCAAACGCGCAGATCAGGAAGAGGCCGAGCACGCCGCGCCGCCAGCCGATTCGCCGGATCAGCGCGCCTATGCGATTCGCGCGCCCTCCGTCTGACGCCTTGCCGCGCCCTTTGACCGGCTTGCCCATGCCTCCTCCACCGCGTCCGCAATTATAGCGCAACCCCGGCTTTCTTGTCTTTTGCCGCGAACGATGCGATTGCTGGCGCTGGCCCGCGAGGAGCTAATCGTCATGGCTGAGACTTCACGCATGCTCGACGGTTACAAGGTGCTCGATTTCACCCAGGTCATCGCCGGACCCACCACCACGCGTTATCTGGCTGAGATGGGCGCCGAGGTGATCAAAGTGGAGATCGCGCCCGCCGGCGATATTGCGCGCGGCATCCCGGTCCTGCGCGATGGCCGCAGCGCCTACTTTGTGCAACAGAATCGCGGCAAGAAAAGCCTGTGCCTCGATCCGCGCAAGCCCGCCGCGCTCGCGCTGCTCAAGGAATTGGTCGCGAAAGTTGACGTGCTCGTCGAGAACTTCTCCCCGGGCGTGATTGGCCGCCTCGGCCTCGACTATCAGATCGTCAGCGCGCTCAATCCGAAAATCGTCATGTGCTCGATTTCATCGCTCGGCCAGAGCGGACCGCTCGCCCAGCAGCCGGGCTACGATTTTATCGGCGCCGCTTACTCCGGCATCCTCGACATGACCGGCTACCCTGACCGCCCGCCGGTCTTTCCGCAAGCCGCCATCGGCGACGTCAGCACCGGCGTACACGCGATGGGCGCGGTGCTCGCCGCTTTGCTCCATCGCGAGCGCACTGGCCGCGGCCAGCACGTCGAGGCCTCCCTCCTCGATTGTTATTTCAGCTACCACGAGGCTAACGTCGAGATGCTCAGCGCGAGCCACGGCGCGTTTCGGCCGCAGCGCTCCGGCGCTCATCACTACCTAGTAAGTCCGGTCGGCGTCTTCAATGGCAAAAGCCGCGCCGTCCTGATTATCGCCGGCATCGACCATCAGTGGCCCTGCCTGTGTCGCGCGATGGGCCGCCCGGAGCTCGCCACCGATCCGCGCTTCAAGGACCTGCCCGCGCGCGGCGCCAACTCCGCGGAACTGAATCGCTTCGTCCAGGACTGGATCGATTCCTTGCCGAACGACGAGGAGCTGTTCCGCCTCCTCACCGAGCATCGCGTCCCCTACGCGCCCGTCCTAACGGTTGAGGAGGCGATCAACCACCCGCACCTGCGCGAGCGCGGCACCGTCCGCCGGATTAATGATCGCTTCATCGGCGACTACGACGTTCCGGGCTTTCCCCTGCGCTTTTCCGAATTTCCCGTCCCGCGCGAGATGGTTGCGCCGACCTTGGGCGAGCACAACGCCGAGATTCTGTGTGACTTTCTCGGCTACTCGCCCGAGCGCGTGCAGCAACTCGAAGCCAACGGCGCCCTGCATCACGGCCCCCGCTGAACAGCAAGCCACTTTTGTATCGCTGAGCGGATGCCGGGCGCAGGGGGCGGCGGAGTCTGCCCGTTGCTGAGCCTCGCGGACTCGGCCACCCACCGGACGCGCGGCGAAGATCAAAACTCGCTTGCTCGGCTACGCTGTGCTCCGCCTAGTGTTCCGCTGGGCGGAAAGCGTCGCAGGTTAGATCATTGAGCAGCTTGTGCCACGGATGGTTCGGGCGCTTCTCAACGTCGTTCACCACGCGCGCCATCTCCGCCAACACCTTAGGCCGCTCCTCGTCGTACATGTCGCCCTGCAGGAGCTTCAAGACGTCGAGGCGATAGCGCTTGTCCTGCACGAAGAAAGTGAAGAGCACGTTGAGACGGTAGTAGAGCGCGATAAACTCGTGCCAGTTGCGGGTGCCGCGGCGCATCAGCGACTCGAAGTTGTTAAAGGCGACTTTGTGGAAGCCGCCGTTGTTCGCGGCGGCGACGATGTCCTGGGTGGCGAGCTTGGCGCTGTTGAGCGCGATACTGACGCCGCTCGAGAAGATCGGGTCGACGAAGCGGGCGGCGTCGCCGACGAGGACGTAGCCGTCGCCGCAGATCTGCTTCATGCTGTAGCTGTAGTCGCCCTCATCCTTAAGCGGGCGGAGCTGCTTGGCGGCGCGCAAGGCCTCGCCGAAGTCTTTGCGCGAATCGACACAATCCCAGAAGAACTGCTCGCGCGATTGACGGGTTTTCTGGAAGTTGCGCTTCTGCGTGACGACGCCGACGCTGGTGATCGTCTCGGTGATTGGAATCTGCCAGATCCAGGTGTTATTGACCGGCAGAAAGTGTACGAAGATGTAGTCCCCGAGGATCGGTTTTTTCGCCAACGCCAGGCGATCGAGGTTCTCGAACCAGGCGTGCACCGCGAACTGATCGAAGACCGGATCGGTGACCTTGAGCCGTAGCTGATTACCGAGCAGGGTGTGGCGGCCCGAGGCGTCGACGACCATCCGAGTGCGCAGATTGAGCTCTTGGCGGCCCATCGTGATGCGAACTTTGGGCATCGCCGGATCGGCGAAATCGACCCCCTGCACGCGCAACCCTTCATAAACCGTGGCGCCGAGCTTGTTGGCGTGATTCAGGAGCATATTGTCGAACTTGCCGCGATCGACGTGCCACGTGTAGGTCAGCGGCACACCCGACATGGCGCGCTCTTCGAAGCGGATGTCGGCCTCGGCGTCGACTTCTTCGGCGGCTTTGCCAGCCTCTTGAAGACCCGCGAGGTCGTGCTTGTAAACTGAGGTCGCGGAGGTCCAAACCGCGCCAAACTTGCGCGGGAAGCCCTGCTCATCCATCTGGTCGATCAGGCCGAGGTCGGCGAGCACGCGATTCGACGCCGGCACCAGCGATTCGCCGACGTGCTGGCGCGGAAAGAGCTCGCGCTCGAAGATGACGCATTTCAGACCGGCCCGGGCCAAGTAGGCGCCTGCGGCTGAACCACCGGGTCCGCCGCCGAGTATCGCAACATCAAAATCTACTTCTGCCATATGGCTTAATTACCTCTTTACGTCAGGCTTGGGCGTCTTCTAAATTCTGAACGCAGCTCGCAGACTCCGCCGCCCCCTGGCGCTCCGCCTACTGTTCCGGGCGGAAGGCGTCGCAAGTGAGGTCATTGAGGAGCTTGTGCCACGGATGGTTGGGGCGTTTCTCGACGTCGCCCACCACGCGCGCCATCTCCTGCAGCACCTTCGGCCGCTCTTCGTCGTACATGTCGCCCTGCAGAAGCTTCAAGACGTCGAGCCGGTAGCGGCGGTCCTGAATGAAGAAGGTAAAGAGCACATTGAGCCGGTAATAGAGCGCGATAAACTCGTGCCAGTTGCGCGTGCCGCGGCGCATCATGGCCTCGAAATTGTTGAAGGCCATCTTGTGGAAACCACCATTGTTGGCGGCCGCGACGATATCCTGGCTCGCGAGTTTGGCGCTGTTGAGCGCGATACTGACGCCGCTCGAAAAGATCGGATCGACGAAGCGCGCGGCGTCGCCGACGAGGACGAAGCCGTCGCCACAGATCTGTTTCATGCTATAACTGTAGTCGCCCTCGTCCTTGAGCGGGCGTAGCTGCTTGGCGGCGCGCAGCGCCTCCCCGAATTCCTTGCGCGAATCGACGCATTCCCAGAAAAACTGCTCGCGCGATTGCCGGGTCTTCTGAAAATTGCGCTTCTGCGTGACGACGCCGACGCTGGTGATCGTCTCCGTAATAGGAATCTGCCATATCCAGGTGTTATTCACCGGCAGAAAGTGCACGAAGATGTAATCCCCGAACATCTCTTTTTTCGCCATCGCGAGCCGGTCGAGATTCTCGAACCAGGCGTGGATCGCGTACTGATCGAAAATGGGGTCGGTGACCTTGAGCCGGAGCTGATTGCCGAGCAGGGTATGGCGGCCCGAGGCATCGATCACCATGCGGGTGCGCAGATTGAGCTCCTGACGACCCATCATGACGCGTACTTTGGGCATCGTGGGGTCGGCGAAATCGACCCCCTGCACGCGCATCCCTTCATAAACGGTCGCGCCGAGCTGGCTGGCGCGGTTGAGGATCATGTTGTCAAACTTGCCGCGATCGACGTGCCAGGTATAGTTCAGATTGACGCCGGGCTGCGCGCGCTCCTCAAAGCGAATATCGGCCGCCGCTTCTTCGGTGCCGACGCTCTGCGAAGAATCGCCGAGACCTTCCCAATCGACGTTGTAAACCGGCGCAAAGGCCGCCGAGGTCCAGACCGCGCCGAACTTGCGCGGGAAGCGGTTCTCGTCCATCTGCTCAATCAAGCCGAGGTCGGCGAGCACGCGATTCGAGGCCGGCACCAGAGATTCGCCGACATGCTGGCGCGGAAAGAGCTCGCGTTCGAAGATGACGCACTTCAGACCGGCCCGCGCGAGGTATGATCCGGCAGCGCCGCCGCCGGGTCCGCCGCCGAGGATCGCAACATCGAAATCTACTTCTGCCATGTCGTTAATTAAGCCTCCCTTCTATTTGGCATGAGCGCGCGAGGAATAGCGAGACCTTTTCGTTAAGCCAATGCGACTGGTCCGTCGCGCTACTGCAACCTAAAAGAGCGTATAGATGAATGGCGCCACCGCCGAGTATTCCGACAGAATCACCAGCACACCGACAATAAGCAATACGCCGACGAATGGGGCCAGCCATAGCTTCTTGTGTTCGCGCATAAAGCCCCACAGATCGCCTAGCGCCTCGAACATATCAGTAGGGCTTCTCCATCGAACTTGCCGGTCGGCGTTTGCTGGGAATTCTATAGCTTTGCCGCGCGGGTTCAAAGGTTTTATTTAGGCGATCCCATTTCAGGGCGCGGGCGATCAGCCCGGCGGGCACAAAGACCAGGAAAAAGATCAGATTCAGCACGATCCGCGAGTTGACCCAACCCAAGGCCTTGCCCAGGCGATCCCAAACCAGGTGGGGGTAATAGAGGAGCCGGGGCGCTATGAGAGCACAGCCGATCAGGAGGGCGGCCAGAAGCCACGGCCAGAGGGGCGTTCGGGTGTGATGGAGCCAAGGGCGCAAAAGCCCGAAGAGCGCGGCGAAGATCGCGCCGACGATAAGGCCGAAGTTGCGCAATTCGGCGGCGCGCGGCTGCGGCTTCAATCGAGCGCGAACTCCTTCTTCCAGGCTTCGTGATCAGCGCTTGGGGATAACCGGGGCTGCGCGGCTTTATCCAAAATGAAATTCCCGATCGCGAGGTAGTCCATTTCGGTGCGCATAAAACAGCGGTAGGCGTCGGCGGGGGTGCAGACTATCGGCTCGCCGCGGACGTTGAAGGAAGTATTGACGAGGACCGCGGCGCCGGTAAGTGCGGCGAATTTTTCGAGCAGTTGGTGAAAGCGCGGATTGGTCTCGCGATGAACGGTCTGGACGCGCGCGGAATAATCTACGTGAGTTATCGCAGGGAGCGTTGAGCGTGGCAGGTTGAGCTTGTTGATCCCGAAGAGTTCGGTGGCGCCGCGGCTTTCCTTAATCCGCAGCTCGCGGCGTAGCGGCGCGACAATCATCATATAGGGGCTGGGACGATCGAGCTCGAAGTAGTCGCCGACGCGCTCGGCGAGGACCGCGGGGGCAAAGGGGCGAAAGGATTCACGGTACTTGATTTTGAGATTCATGACGGATTGCATCCGCGGACTGCGGGCATCACCGATAATCGAGCGATTGCCGAGCGCGCGCGGGCCGAATTCCATGCGGCCCTGAAACCAGCCGATGACCTTTTCGTCTGCGAGAAGCGCCGCGACGCGGGCGAGCAAGTCGTCTTCGGTGGTGCATTCGTAGCGCGCGCCGACGAAATCGAGGAGGCTGCGAATCTCGTGAGAGTTAAAGGTCGGACCGAGGTAGCTGCCGCTCATGCAATCGCCCGCGGCGAGGCGCGGCCGGCCATGGTATTCGTGCCAGGCGGAGAGGGCTGCGCCGATCGCGCCGCCGGCATCGCCCGCCGCGGGCTGAACCCAGAGATCGCGCAGCCCGCTCTCACGTAGCACCCGCCCATTCGCCACACAGTTGAGCGCGACGCCGCCGGCCATACAGAGATAGTCAACCGCGAGCTCATCGCGCACGGTGCGGGCGAGGCGCAGGACGACTTCCTCGGTGACCTCCTGGATTGAGCGCGCCAAATCCATCTCATGCTGGGTGAGCCGGGCCTCGGGCTGGCGCGGCGGTCCGCCGAAGAGGCGGGCGAAGGCATCGTTGGTCATCGTGAGGCCGGTCGCATAATTGAAGTAATCAGGATTGAGGCGAAAGCTGCCGTCGAGCTTGAGGTCGATCAGATTGTCGAGGATGAGTTGCACATATTTCGGCTCGCCATACGGCGCCAACCCCATCACTTTGTACTCGCCCGAATTGACTTTGAAGCCGGTGTAGTAAGTGAAGGCCGAGTAGAGCAGGCCGAGCGAATGGGGAAACTCGATTTCCCATTGGGGCTCGAGGCGGTTGCCCTCGCCGAGCCAGATCGAGGTGGTGGCCCATTCGCCGACGCCGTCGAGGCAAAGCACGCCTGCGCGCGCGAACGGACTCGGAAAAAAAGCCGAGGCGGCGTGGGCCTGATGATGCTGGGTGAAGCGCAGCGGCGGAACCGCGCGGGCGGTCAAGCCGGCGATCTCCGAAAGATGGCGGCGCAGCAGCGATTTTAAGTAGAGCTTCTCCTTGAGCCACACTGGCATCGCAGCCACGAACGAGGCGCGCCCGCGCGGTGCGCTGGCGAGGTAAGTCTCGAGCAGGCGTCCGAACTTGAGCAACGGCTTGTCGTAAAAGACGACTTCGTCAACCTCGCGCAAAGTAATTCCGCCCGCGCGCAGGCAATAGGCCAGAGCGCCGGCCGGAAAGCCGGGGTCGTGCTTTTTGCGCGAGAAGCGTTCTTCCTGCGCGGCGGCGATGATTTCGCCGTCGCGGATGAGGGCGGCGGCGCTGTCATGGTAATAGGCTGAGATACCGATGAGATTCATTTAGTGTCGTGGAACGATGGCGCGGACACTGAAGTATATATCTGATTGCCGGCGCTCCGCGGACGACGAACTTTAACGCAATTCCGAGGGGTGGCGGAGTCTGCTCGCGCGGCGTAGGTAGAGACTCGTCTGCTCGCACCACGCGGCAGCCGCGCTCCGCTAGTGTTAGTGGCGCCCCTGCAGCTCCTCCCGAACGATTCGTGCGCCGGCGACCATCGCCTGCAACTTGCCGAAGGCGACCTCGCGCGGCAGATACTTCATGCCGCAGTCCGGCGCCGCGATCAGCCGTTCCGGCGGCAAAATCGCGAGTGCCGTGCGGAGCCGCTGCGCCACGGTCTCGGCGGATTCGACGGTACGGTCGGCGAGATCCAATACGCCGAGGATAATCACCTTCGACGGCAGCTCCTTGAGGATCGCGAGGTCAAGCTGGGGTTGCGCCGCCTCGATCGAAATCTGATCGGCGACGCAGCCGTCGAGCTCGCGCAGAAAAGCATAAGGCGAATTCTTCTTTCTGACATAGTGGCCGTAGCCGAAGCAGATATGCACGACGGTCGCGCCCGCAACGCCCTCGAGCGCACGGTTGATCGCCTTGACGGCGTAGCTGCGCGCCTGATCGGGAAAAGAATCCATATAGGGTTCGTCGAGCTGAACGACGTCGGCGCCGGCGGCAAAGAGATCCTTGACCTCGCGATTGACGGCGTCGGCATAGGCCATCGCAAGCGCTTCCTCAGTAGGATAGAAGCCGTTTTCGGCCTGGCGCGCCATCGTGAAGGGACCCGGCAGGGTGATTTTGACCTGGCGATCCGTATTGGCGCGGAGGAACGATAAGTCGCGCACTTCGACCGGCGCTTCGCGGCGGATCGGTCCGGAGACCAGCGGCACGACGTCGGGCCCACCGCGGCGATTTACGCCTTGACCCAGGCGCTCGCGGTCGATGCCGCCGAGCGCGTTGGCGAAGCGGTTGGAATAGCTTTCGCGGCGCATCTCGCCGTCGGAAATAATGTCGACGCCTGCCCGCTCCATCTCGCGGATCGCGAGCAGAGTCGCATCGTCCTGCGCCTGCTCGAGCCAAGGCTCGGGCACGCGCCAGAGCTCGGTGGCGCGCACTCGTGCGGGCACGCGCTTTTTCAGATTTTCGCGATCGACCAGCCAATCGGGTTGCGGATAGCTTCCGACAACAGTCGTTGGAATCAGCATCGCTCCGCTCATTGGTCTCTCTCCGGATGGGCAGTCGTGAGAAACATTCTCGAACTTTTGCCTTGAAAAACCAAACGCGGAGTTAGCGATCAGGCAATCTTGTAGGTGATGAGGGCGTCGGCGACGAGGCTTTGAGCGTCGTCGCGAATCTCGACATTGAGGCTCGCGACCCGACGCCCCGCGCGTCGCACCGTCGCGCAGGCGAGGAGATCGCTCCGGACCCCCGGCGCGGTGTAGTTCACGGTCATCGAAATGGTCGCGCTGCTGCGGGTCTGGGGCAAGGTCCAGACCGCGGCGCAGGCGGCGAAATCAGCCAGCGTCGCGATTGCGCCGCCATGAATCGGGACATCGGGCGGCCCGAAGTTGAGCAGCTGGAGATTAAACGGCATCCGCACGGTCACGCGGCCCGCCGCGGCCTGCTCGACCTTGAGTCCGAGCAGGATCGAGAAGGGGCCGTCCTCGAGCGTCGCGAGCGCCGGGAATTCTTCGCGCGGAGCCTTCGTCATCAGGAGATTGTGCGCGATTGACACGATCGCCTCCAGTGTTGCGGGGCGGAACGGCCCGCAACACTGGAGGCGGTGGGGTGGTGCGCCGCGCGCTGGTCGCGCGGCGCGGTTGCGGTGGGAGGGGGGAAGGCGGGCTGTTGAAAACCCCGAGGGGGTTTTCAACAGCCCGCCTGTGCGCGGAGACGCGGCGCGCGCACGCGCGTCCGCGGTCACTGCGCTACAATGACGGCATCGGGGACCGGTGCGGGTGCGCGCGTCATAGACGTCGGGGCGGAAGCGGGGTCGGAGGTTTCGGAGATGAGTTTCGTACATCTGCACGTGCATACGCAGTACAGCCTGCTCGACGGCGCCAACAAGATCGCGCCGCTCTTCGAGCACGTCAAAAGCTCCGGGATGCCCGCGATCGCGATGACTGATCATGGCAATATGTTCGGCGCTGTCGAATTTTTTCAAAAAGCGCGCCAGAACGGCGTCAAACCGATTATCGGATGCGAGGCCTATCTCGCGCCGGGCAAACGCAGCGATCGCTCACAGACGCAGCGCGGCGACGACGTCGAAGGTGGCAGCAACTTCCATCTGATTTTGCTGGCGCAATCGCGCGCGGGCTATCGGAATCTGTGTCGCCTGCTGACGGCGGCTTACCAGGAAGGGCTCTACTACAAGCCGCGCATCGACAAGGAAATTCTGGCGGAAAATTCCGAAGGGCTGATCGTGCTCTCGGGATGTCTGAGCGGGGAAGTCGCACGCGCCCTTCGCGGCGGCCGGCTCGACAAGGCGCGCGAAGCCGCCGAATGGTACGCACGTACTTTCCCGGGTCGTTTCTATCTCGAATTGCAGGATAACGCTTTGCACGGCCCGCTCAATGAGGCGTTGCGCGAGATCGGCCGCACGGCCGGGATTCCGCTGGTCGCCACCAACGATTGTCATTATCTCCATCGCGACGACGCCAAAGCGCACGAGGTCCTGCTGTGTATCCAGACCGGCAAGACCCTCGCCGACGAAAGCCGCTGGCGCTTCGACACCGACGAGCTCTACGTCAAGACGCCCGAAGAGATGATCGCGGCGTTTGGCGCCGATTCGGAAGAGATTCGCAACACCGTGGCGATCGCGAATCAGGTCGATTTCGAGTTCGAATTCGGCAAGTTTCACTTTCCAATCTTCGATCCCAACTATCGCGATGCGGACGCCGAGGTGGCGGCGCCTACGGCGCCTGCGCTCAGTAACGATCTCGATGCGCTACTCGAAGAGCGCGTGCGCTCCGGTTTGGCGGAGCGTCTTGCGGAGTTGCATGCGCGGCGCGGTGAGTTCGAGGACGCCGCCTACGCAGAGCGGATCGATCGCGAATTGCCGGTAATCCGCGAGATGGGCTTCTCCGGCTATATGCTGATCGTCGCCGACTTCATCGATTATGCGCGCGGGCTCGGAATTCCGGTCGGACCCGGCCGCGGCTCGGTCGTCGGCAGCCTGGTCTCATATGCCCTGCGTATCACGGAAGTCGATCCGATCGAGCACAAGCTGTTGTTCGAGCGCTGGCTCAATCCGGGGCGCCGCTCAATGCCGGATATCGACGTGGATTTCTGCTTCGAGCGGCGCGACGAAGTGCTGGCCTACGTGCGCAAGAAGTATGGCGACGATCGCGTCGCGCAGATCATCACGTTCGGAACGATCAAGGGTAAGCAGGCGATTCGCGACGTCGGGCGCGTGCTCGGGCTGTCGTTCGCGGAGACCGATCGTATCGTCAAGCTCTATCCGGCGCCCAAGCAGGGTCGCGATTTTCCGCTGGCCGACGCCCTCGAGATGGAGCCGCGGCTCAAGGCCGAGCGCGAAAAGTATCGCGACCTGTTTGATTACGCCTTCAAGCTCGAAGGGCTGCTGCGCCACGCCTCGCGCCACGCGGCCGGGGTCGTGATTGCCGACGCGCCGCTGCGCGACCTCGTGCCGCTGTACGTGGACAAGGAACGTCACGAGAATCCGATCGCGATCACGCAATACTCCATGAAGGGCGTCGAGGAGATCGGCCTGATCAAGTTCGATTTCCTCGCGCTCAAGAATCTGACCCTGATCAAGGACACGCTGGATCTGATCGCGGCCGGCGGCGCCGTGCCGCCCGATCTGAACCGCCTCAATCTCGACGACGCCGAGAGTTACAAACTAATCGCGCGCGGCGACACGGTCGGGGTGTTTCAGCTCGAAGGCTCCGGCATGCGGCGCTTTCTCAGCGACCTCAAACCCTCGTGTTTCGAGGACGTGATCGCGGCGATTTCGCTCTTTCGCCCCGGCACGCTCGACGCCGGCATGGTCGATCCCTTCATCCGGCGCAAGCAGGGCAAGGAGCCGGTCGAGTACGACCATCCGCTGCTTGAGCCGGTGCTGCGCGACACCTACGGCGTGATCATCTACCAGGAGCAGGTGATGCGCGCGGCGCAGGCGTTGGCCGGCTACACGCTGGAGGAAGCCGACATTCTGCGCGCCGCGATGGGCAAGAAGTCGATCGCCGTGATGGAAAAGGAGCGCGAGCATTTTATCGCGGGCGCGGTGAAGAATGGCGTCGATAAAGCCCAGGCGATCGCAATCTTCGAGAAGATCGCGACCTTCGCATCCTACGGCTTCAACCGCTCGCACGCCGCGGCCTATGCGCTGACCTCGTACACGACGGCCTATCTCAAGGCCCATTTCCCGCGCGAGTTCATGGCGGCGCTGATGTCGCTCGACATGGACGAGACCGACAAGACCTACAAAAATATCGCTGCGCTGCGCGAGATGCGGGTTCGGGTGCTGCCGCCCGACGTTAATCAGAGCCGTGTGAAATTCACCGTCAGCGGCGAGGCGATCCGGTTCGGTCTCGGTGCGATTCGGGGCGTCGGCGCCAAGTCGGGCGAGGAGATTATCGCGGTGCGCGAGCGCGGCGGCGGCGAATTCAAGTCGCTCGCGGACTTCTGTCTGCGGGTCGGCGCACAACTGCTGAATCGGCGCGTGCTCGAAGCCCTGATCAAATGCGGCGCGCTGGATTTCATCGGGATCGCACGGGCGGCGCTCGCCGCCCAGGTGGACGATGCCTTGAAGCTCGCCCAGCGGGCGCAGGACGACGCTGTCAAGAATCAGATCAGTCTCTTCGGCAAGAGCAACGAGCCGCCCGCGCTAATGCCGCGCGCTGCGGTGGCGGAATGGCCGCAGAAGGAGCTGCTTGAGTACGAAAAAGAGACGCTGGGTTTTTACATCACCGCTCATCCGCTCGACAAATACGAACGCGAGCTGCGCCGCCTCGGCAAACTGACAACCGCCGATCTCCCCAACGCGCCTGACGGCAGCAAAGTGCAACTCGCAGGTGTGGTGCAGGCGGTCAAGCTCAAGAATAACAAGGCGGGCAAGCGCTACGCGACTTTCTCGCTCGAAGATCGCGAGGGCGTGGCGGAGTGTATCGTCTGGCCCGAGGCCTACCAGAAGTACGAAGCGATCATCAGCGGCAACGAGCCGGTAGTGGCCAAGGGCAAGCTCGATGTCGGCGACGAGCGCGCGCAGCTTATTCTGGATGAATTGGTCCCACTCAATCTCGCGCTGACCGAGGCCGTGCGCGAAGTCCGCATCCGCGCGCCACGCGCGCAATTGGTCAACGGCGACCTCGAGCGCCTGAAGGATTTACTCCGCCGCTATCGCGGCCAGTCGATCACCTATCTTCATCTGGGGCTGGATGACGGCAACGAGGCGGTGTTTCTCCTCGGCGACGACTACCGCATTGCCCCGACCGAGGCGTTCGTCGCCGAAATCAGTGAGCTGCTTTCCGCAGACTCGGTGCAACTGCGGTGACAGCGTAAATTTCCGCTGAATTAGGGATGCCACGTGTAAGTACAAAGCGTGACATCTATGACACTTTCCATAAGGTCAGCCGAAAACACCCCCATAGCTACGTTGCGGAATTTGATTTCCGCTGGAACGCGCGCAAAGCTTCGGAGCGCAGAAAGCAAGCGGTTCCGTTATCGTGAGCCAATGGCTAAGATTCCTGACGGTCAGGTGCAAGGGAGCCGATTTTGATGAAGGAGGGCGGACGGAAGTTCAGACTTCTCGATTTATTCTGTTGCGCGGGCGGCGCAGGCGTCGGGTATAGCAGAGCCGGTTTCGAGATTGTGGGCGTGGATATTGAGCCCCAATCCAACTATCCGTTCGAGTTCATTCAAGCTGACGCTCTCGCGCTCAATCCGGAATTTATCGCATCCTTCGACGCGGTTCACGCATCTCCACCGTGTCAATCCTACTCGGACCTTGTGAAGCGAGACGGCAACGGTCACGCGTGGCCGCGACTGATTGAACCGGTTCGAACGATGCTTGTTTGCACCGGACTTCCCTACTGCCAGTGCGACACCATGGCTCAGGCTGCCCGGAAACGGCAGGGCTGGAAATGTGCCGTCATATGGGAATGTGAACTTAAGGATTCACGCGCCGCGATGAAAGCTGTGACGCGGTTTCTTTCGCAAAACCACGGAACGTCCAGCCAGACCCACTTCTACAGTCCGGCTGGTCCTTCTTATTCGCGGCATGGCTGACGAAGCGAAAGTCGGCACGCATTGGCATGATGACGAATTGGACGCCATCGTAGCGGATTACTTCGACATGCTCGCTGCTGAACTCTCCGGACAACCATATGTTAAATCGAGCCATAACCAAGCCCTCATGGCCCGGATTGGCAGAACCCACCGCTCTGTTGAATTCAAGCACCAGAACATCTCGGCCGTGCTCGATGAATTAGGCATGCCTTGGATTCCAGGCTACAAGCCCAAGAGGAATTATCAGAACGCCATCTTCGCCGCGATCGACCGCTACCTGACGAACCACGCGGCGATTCTTGAGCCACTCCCAGCTTTACCGCTGGTGGTTACCCCGTCCCCTGCCCGAATCTTTGTCGATCCGCCCGCGCTCACATCCGCCGATGAAACGAAGCCGGGACCACTCCGCCGTCTCATCCGCAAATTCGATGCTGTCGAGCGGGACCACCGCAACCGTTCCCTCGGCCGCGCGGGCGAAGAATTTGTTCTCGCGATAGAGCGGCAGCGGCTTACAGAAGCCGGCCGTCCAGACCTCGCCAGCCGGATCCGCTGGACTGCAGCTGAAGACGGCGACGGCGCAGGTTATGATGTTCTGTCGTTCGATCCTGGCGGCCGTGATCGCCTGCTGGAAGTTAAGACCACGAATGGATCAGCACGGACGCCTTTTTTCCTGACCCGCAACGAGCGCGATTTGGCAAATGAGCGCCCCGCCGACTGGCGCATCTATCGTGTTCACCTCTTCGCTACAGAACGCCGCATCTTTACTATCGCCCCGCCGTTGGAGAATGCGGTTAATCTCAGCCCCGACACTTGGCGCGCATCCTTCTGAAAACCGCTGGAAAGGTATGACGTGCCCTTACCCTTCTCTGCCAGCGCAAATTGGGATGATGATCAAGAATGAAATCAACGAGTCAATTCCACCGGTCTATACCCGGTTTATGGGCCAACAACTACTGGGTTATCTCGCCCTCGACGGACGGGAAGCGGCAAAGGCGCGCCGGGGTGCGTAAACCGGGCTCAAAAGAGCGAATTAGGCGATTCCTGCTCGCGCACATTGGACAAGTTATCAGTTCCATTCAGCTTCGCGACGCCGCGGGAACAGACGTCAGCGAATGGGCCCGGCGCGTGCGCGAATTGCGCGAGCAAGGCTGGCCCATCCTCACCCACAATGATTCTGTCGAGCTCACGCCGGGTCAGTATCTCCTCAAGGAAAAGCCTCCGGCAAAAGCTTTGGTGGGATTTGCGCGCGGCATCTCGGCAAAACTCCGCGCTGAAGTCCTCGATCGCAATGGTTTCACTTGCCAAATGTGCGGTCTTACTCCCGGTGACATCGACCCGGCAACCGGGCGGACGGTCCGCTTGCATCTCGGCCATATCAAAGACAAAAGCTTGGGCGGGAAAAATGAACTTTCAAATCTTCGCGCGTTGTGTTCGACCTGCAATCAGGGCGCGAAGAACATCACCACCGAAAAGCCCACTGCGATCTGGCTTCTGTCTCAATTAGGACGAGCGGGTATCGTTGAACAGCGTGCCGTGCATGAGTGGCTTCGCAAGAAATTCGGAAGTGAATGACGGATAAGATCTCGCGCAAACGTCGCAGCGCTAATATGCGGGCGGTGCACGCCAAAGACACCAGGTGGAGCTGATTGTTCGACACCTGACCCGCAGCATGGGCTATCGTTACAAGCTGCATGATCGCAGCCTGCTGAGAACACCGGATCTCGTTTTCCCGTTCCCGTCGCTGCGTAATTTTTGTCCACGGCTGTTTTTGGCATCGCCACAAGGGTTGGGCGCGGGCAAGTGCGCTGCAATCGAATGTCGTGTTTTGGCGGCGAAAGTTGGCACGTAACAAGAGCAGAGACGCCGAACAGCTTACCGCCGTCAAAAGACAGGGGTTGGCGGGCGCTGGTAATATGGGAATGTCAGACTAAAGACGAAGAGCGTTTGGCCGAACGGCTTAGCCTCTTTCTTCGATAATACCAACGAGGAGGAGTGAGGTCGCAGTTTAGCGAGTGCGATTTGGACTCGTGTACAGAATCCAGGTTTCGATCAGCGTACCGCTCGCTCAGGATGACACAATTTGCCTATTAGGGACGAATCCACCTAACGACACTGCGTATCGGTTAGGCGTTGATTGCGGGGGCGGGGGAGGGAGTTGCGAGGGCGACTTTGGGCGGGGGGTGGGAGGCCATCACGCGCACCGGCAGGATGACCAGGCTGAGGCCGTTGGCCTGCAGGCGGTTCTGCAATTCGAGCGCCGTGTGATTGTGCAGGAAGCGGCTGATATAGCCGTCGAGCTCGCCGGTGAAGACCAGTTTGCCGGCAAAAAAGACCGAGTGCGGGAACTCGCGCGCAACTCCAAGCGCGAGACGGTTGAGCTCGATCACGACGTCAGGACCAATGCCGGCGCGCAGTTCGGGATAGAAGCCGAGGTCGGCGGCGAAGCGGCAATACTCGACCAAGTCGTCGGCGAGATGCTGCTCGAGGTCCTTGACCTCCTCTGGTCCCTTGAGCTGCGACGAGTCAACCTCTGCGACGCCGAGAAAAACGACATTGCGGAACTGCGCACCGAACAGCCGCTGAATCGTCGTCAAAGTCGCGAGCCCAAGGCCGTTGAAACCATTAACCAGGATGACCGCGGTGGGCGCGTTGGGGTCGCGCTCGGCGGGCGGTTTTTCGTCGGCGGCGAAGATTTCCGGCAGGATGTCGGCTTCGAGTTGGGCGATGGCCTTGCGCACGCGGTCATAGTGCATCCGCACGGCGTAGCAGACCGCGATCAGCCCGCCGGTCATCACGATCGTAACCCACCCGCCCTGGTTGAATTTGAGGGTCACGGTGAGAATCAGAATGAGGCCGGTGAAGGCGCAGCCAATGCCGTTGATAGCAATTTTATGCATCCAGTGCGGCTCGGTCTTGCGCGCCGTCCACCAATGCACCGTCATCCCGAGCTGCGAGAGCGTGAAGGTGACGAAGACGTTGATCGCGTAGAGCACCACCAGCAGATCGACGTTGGCGTGGGTGCCGACCAGGATGACGCCAGCCGCCAGGCCGATCGCGAGCACGCCGTCCTGCGTCACCAACCGGGCGCTCAAGTTGGAAAAACGCCGCGGCAGCCAGCGATCAGTCGCCATCGTGGCGAGCACGCGGGGACCATCGACGAAACCGGTCTGCGCGGCGACGAAGAGCAGAGCGCCTTCGGTGAGCAGCGTGAAGGTGATGATCGGGCGGCCGACCGCGAGGCGGCCGAGATGCCAATGCGTGGCCATCCGCTCAAAGAGCACAGCGTTGAGGGTCTCGCCGTGCACCGGGCCGACATCATAGAGCATATATCCAAACAGGATCCCGCCAGCGACGAAGGCCAGCGAGATCGACATATAGATCATGGTGTGCTTGCCGGTGACGGTGCGCGGCTCGCGCAGGATGGGCAGGCCGTTGCTGACCGCCTCGATACCGGTGTAGGTGCCGCCGCCGAGGCTGTAGGCGCGCAGGAAGATGATCGCGAGGGCGACGAAGCCGATGCCGTGGATGCCTTCGCGCACCTGATGCATCGCGTCGGCAGTGACATGTGGCAGCACGGGAGCTTTAACGATCAGCGCATAAGCTATCAGCCAGACGTGCGTAATCACGAAAGCAATGAAAATCGGCAGCAGGATCAAGACCGACTCTTTGACACCGCGCAGATTCATCCCGATTAGAATGATGACGACGAAGACGCAGATCCAAAATTTGTAGGGGAGCCATCCGACGGGCAGGAAGCTGAAGATGGCGTCGGCCCCGCTCGCGATCGAAATCGAGATGGTGAGGACGTAGTCGATTACCAGAGCGGCGCCTGAGGTGAGGCCGGCGCGCGGGCCCAGCAATTTGGTTGCGACCAGATAACCACCGCCGCCGGAGGGGAATTCGTCGATGGTTTGCGAGTAGGAGGCTGAGATGATGAAGACGGTGAGCGCGGTGAGCATCGCGAGAAAGACCGCGAGATACTTGTGCGGCCCCAGCGCGAGAAAGGCTTCTTCCGGACCGTAGCACGACGAGCTTAGTCCGTCGGAGCCCAGCCCAACCCAGGCCAGGAAGGCCACCAGCGAGAGGCTGTGAAAGACGTGCGGGTCACGGACGTCGCGCGCCGGTCCAATCAGGATTGCCGAGAGCGTGCGTTTCTCGCTCGCGGCGGTAGCCGTCTGGGCGGAGTCGCTATGGCTTGTAACGTCGGTTCGAGGGTCCATGCTTCACACTGTGTAGTGGGCGCGTTCAAGGCCGAGGCGATAGCGCGCCGCGTCGATGAGATTCTGCATGAGGGCGACGACCGTCATCGGGCCAGTGCCGCCAGGATTCGGGGTGATCCATTTTGCGACCTGGCTGACCGCGGCGAAATCGACGTCGCCGGCAAAGCGTCCGGGGGCGATACGGCGAAAGCCAACATCGATGACGCAGGCGCCCGGCTTTACCATGCCGGCGTCAACGAGGAAACGATCGGGGCCGAGGTCGGCGCCTGCGCAAGAGACCAGAAGGTCGGCGTCGCGACAGATTTCGGCGAGATTCAGCGTATGGCGATGGCACCAGGTGACGGTGGCATTCATGAGACGACCGCCTAGGATGAGCGCGAGCGGCTTGCCCGCGATATCGCTGCGGCCAATTACCGCCGCGCGCATCCCGTCGACCGGCACGGCGTGATGTTCGAGCAGCGTCAGCACGCCGCGCGGTGTACAAGGAATGAAGCGACCCCACTCGCCGCGGTAGAAGCCGCTGAGACTGCTCGCGCCGACGGCGTCGACGTCTTTTGCTGGAGCGATCGCGTCGAAGAGGCGAAAGGTGTCGACGCGTGCGGGCAGCGGCAACTGCAAAAGGATGCCGGTGATCCGCGGATCATCGTTGAAGCGTTGGATGGTGGCGAGCAGATTTTCGGTGGTTGCGGCCGCCGCGGGCATCGTTATGATCTCGGTCGAGAAGCCAAGGTCCTCAGCCATCCGTCGCTTGTTGCGCACGTACTGGATCGACGCCGCATCATCGCCCGCCCAAATTGCACCAAGGGTTGGGGTTATGCCGCAGTGCTTGACGATTTCATCCGCATGAGCGCGCAACTGCGGCTGGAGGCGCGCGCTCAGTATGCGGCCGTCCATGATTATAGCAGACATCAGATTTGGACTACGGACATTGGATTTTGATGCAGCGGCCTTGGCGACAGCTTACCGGCGGTGAGCACTGCGAACAAAGGCGGCGGGGCAGCGTTAAGCCTCGACGGCTCTCGTTAAGCTAGGCGTGGATGATGTGAGGGTCAAGCTTCGCCATTCGGATCGACGTAGCGTCAGGTCGGGCAACCTCAACCGAGATCGTTTAAGCGCTGTCACCAGCGGAATCTTCAGGGCCATCGCCGCAAAGTTAATCGACGGCTAGGCTTTGCCGCCAATCCACAGGACGCGCCCGGCCAGCACGACTTCTTCGGCGCCCACCCGCTGCGAGCTATAGGCCGGGTTGTCGCTGCGAATGGTGATCGTCCCGTCGGGCTCGCGCTGCAGACGTTTGATTGAAAGATCGACTCCGTCGTACAGCGCATAGAGCCCGTCATACCTGACACGCGGGCTGCGCAAGTCGATCAGGCAAAGGTCGCCCTCATCGATCGTGGGCGCCATCGCGTCGCCGAGCGCTTCGATCAAAGCGACCTGTGTGGGCTCGACTCCGAGTTGCCGTCGCAACCATTCGGCCTGAAAGCTCAAGTAATCAACGATTTGGGTGCTTCTGAGCTGGGAAACTGATTCGGCGAGAGCGACGACCTCGCGCGGCAGGGAGACGACGGCAGGGGCGGAGACGTTGCGGGTTTTCGCGATGTCCATCTGATCTTTGGTTGAGCCGCCATGGCCCGTGGCGAGCCATTCAACCGAAACTCCGGCGGCCTGAGCAAGGCTGACTAGACTCGTCATGCTGGGCTGCCCACGTCCTGAGACCCATTTGTAAATTGCGTTGTCCGAGACCCCGACGGCCTTGGCCAAGTCAGCCACTGAGCCGAATTGCTGCATGATCAGGCGGAGGCGTCGGCGAAATTCATTCTCTACGTCTGTTGACATAATTCTCCTACTATGGGATATATTTACCCATCCACAACGCAACGCGAGTTATCACGGATAAAGTTCATACACTGTAGTTGAGCCTTAAGTATGGCATAACGGTGTCTTTCACTAAAGTAGAAAAAGTTATGGGGACCCGAGATTTCGGCTTAATTGACGATATTCAGCAACAGGTGGCGCAGGCCTTTCAACTGACGCGGGCGGAGCTGTTATCGCGCAGCCGGCGGCGGCCGGTGGCGACGGCGCGGCAGGTAGCGATGTATCTATGCCGGGATTTGTCGGGCGAACGCGGCGCGCAAGGCGCCTATCGCGGTACACGACACGCCAGATGGGCGTCGTTTCCACGGATCGGGCTGGCATTCGCGCGTGATCATTCGAGCGTGATGCATGCGTGTAGGGCGGTCGTGCAACGGCAGGCGGCGGATGTGACGTTTGCGCGGCTGGTGGAGGGATTGGCGTGTGGACTGCGCGCGGCGCGCGCGGCGAACATCGGCAAGGAGGTTTGAGGTGATCGGCAGCACGGGACACGGGGCTGAGCGGCGCACTTCGCTGTTCGAGGATCTGCGCGAGGCGGTGGGCGAGGAGGCGACGCGCAAGCTGGTTGAGGCGTTTGGCGGTGCGCGGCTGTACGTGCCGTTGAGCACGGCGTCGGCGGAGGAGCTGAACCGGGTAATCGGCGCGGTGGCGGCGGCGCAACTGGTGCGGACGTTTGGGGGCGATCGTGTGGAGGTGCCGCGGCCGCCGTCGCGGCGCGCGCGGATTCACGAGTTGCGGCGGCGCGGGCTGAGTATCGATGCGATCGCGCTGGAGGCGGGTTGCACGCGGCGGCGGGTGTTTCAGGTATTGGCGGAGCAACGGGCGGCTGGGCGCGCGGCGCTCAAGCGGGCCGCGCGTGAACGCGACGGGGCGTCCGCCGAGGACCAGCCGGGGTCCGACCGGGTGACTGTCCGGGCAGCTGGGGCTGAAACATTTCACCCTTATGCGGACTGACGATTGCGCGTAGGTTGCCGAACTGTGAGTGAAGCAGCGTCATCGACGGGAGAGATAGATAGCGGGCTCGCGACTAGCTATCCGCCGGCGTTTGTTGCAGCGCTGGAGCAGGTGCTGGGGGATGAGGGCGGGCTGGTTGACGATCCGGCGGATGGCGGCGGCGAGACCAAGTATGGAATCAGCCAGCGGCAGTATCCGGAAGTGGATATTGCAGGCCTGACACGCACGGCGGCAGCGGCGATTTATTATCGCGACTGGTGGGCGCGCTACGACTACAGTGCGCTGCCGGCGGCGATTGGCAGCAAACTTTTCAATTTGGCGGTGAATTTGGGGCCGGAGCCGGCGGCGCGGTGTGTTCAGCGGGCGTTGCGGGCCTGCGGGCACGAGGTGGGGGAGGACGGCGTCCTGGGGCCGGCGACGCGGGCGGCGGCGGCCGCGGTGGATGGCGAGGCGTTGCTGGCGGCGCTGCGTTCGGAGGCGGCGGGAGTCTATCGCGAGATCGCGGCTGGGCGCAGCCGGGAGGCGGCGGAGCGTGAACGGTTTCTGGCCGGGTGGCTGCGACGGGCCTACGAATAAATCAGTGACGAAACTACCTGCGGCGCGGCGCGCGGGCCCATTTGAAGAAACGCTTACAGGAGAGCGAGATGGATTACGCAGAAATCGGCGGTTACGTAGTGACGGCGCTGGGCGGCTTCATGCTGGGGACGCTGTATGGGCGCAAGCTTGAGGCGGAGGCGGCGGCCTTGCTGAAAAGCCTCGAAACGCGGCTCGGACGGCTCGAGCATACGGTCGGGAGCGGAAGGGGCAACGCGCACGCGGCGGCGACGGATCATCATGCGGCCGCGATCGAGCAGTTGGCCGGGGCGATCAGCAAGCACGCGGCGGCGGTGGACGATCATGGGGCGGCGACGGTGGCGGCGGCGGTCGAGCACAATGCCGCAATCACGGCGGGCAAGTAGAAGGCCGCGGCAGGCAGGCCGAAGGCTGAGCAGGAAAGAGGCGATGTCGCAATGCCGTTGCTAATAGGCAGCATGTGGAAGCCGCTGGCGCTGATCGCACTGGTCGGGGCGCTAGTGGGTTATCGCGCCCTGCTGGTGCATCAGCGCGACGCGGCGCGGAGGCAAAGCGTTGCGCTGGAGGCCGAGCTGGCCGGATTGAGCGCGACGAATCAGGCGATGAAAGCCGCGGTCGAGCATCAGAACGCCGCGTTAACAGATTTGACGGCGCGCGCGGCGGCGGCGACGCAAGCGGCGGCGGCGCGGGCGGTGGCGGCGGCGCGCAGCGGGGCGCAAATTGAGCAGCAGGCGGCGGCGCAAGCGGCGGCGCTCAGCCGCACAACTGTGCCTGACGGCTGCATGGGAGCTATTGCATGGGGCGACGCGCAGGGACCGGAGCTGGGACGATGGTAAGGCGCCTCCTCCCGCTGATCCTGATCCAGCTTGCAGGCTGCGCGTCCGCCCCGCCATTTCTGCCGCCCGCCGAGCCGGTCGAGGTGCGCATCCCGGTCGATCGACCGGTCTATTGCGCGGCGCCGCCGCCGGCGCGGCCGGTCCTGCCGATCGGCGCGTTGCGCACGGGCTCAAGCCCGGCGGAGACGCTCCGGAGTTACGCGGCGACGGTCATAATCCTCAAGGGGGCGGTGCGCGAGCGCGACACGCTAATTGCGGGCTGCGCGGCGCCGCCGGCGCCGGTACAAGGCCAGGCGGCGACGCAGGCACATAAATAGTCAATTGGGTAAGCGGACGCGAATACTATGAAATGGCTGAAGGATGCCCTGACCGGCAAGGACAACATAACCTATGACGCCGCGCGGATTGTGGGCGTCCTGGGGGCCGGCGCCTACGTGGTGTTTTGGGCGGCGGCGGTATTCGGCCACGGGCATTTTAACGCGACGGATGCGGCGGCATATGGGGCTGGGCTGGCGACGGTGCTCCTGGCGATGTCGGCCGCAGTCAAGCTCAAGGAGTCGACAGAGCCGACGGAGCACTGAGGCGCGGAATCCAGTGTCACGAGTTAGAAATTCATTGAACAAATCGAATCGCGCGGAGGCGCGCCCGCAGGAACCAGTACCGGCTTCGCTGGCGCGAAGCTGTTCGGGGTCCCCTTCGGCTACGCTCAGGGCAGGCTTTCGACTGCGTTCGCGTTGCTCACCGCGCTCGATGACAGCACGGGTTGACCTGTTGCTACCGGGATGAATGAGAGATGACACTGGACTGGGTCTTGGGAGAATAGTCATTGAACTGGGATGCGATTGCGACCTTCGCGCTGGCCTTTGTGACCCTAATCGGGCTTAACCTGGCGGCGTTGCGCTGGCTGCTGGGTCAGTACGGGAGGGAAATGGGTAATCGACTCGCGACGCTGAGCCGCGACGGGAGTGAGTTTTCGCACGCGGTCGAGCGCGAGTTGCTGAAGCTGAAGGCGCAATTGCCGGTGGATTACGTGCGGCGCGAGGACTGGATTAGGTTCAGTAATACGCTCGAGGCGAAGCTCGATGCGTTGCGTGCAGAGATGCGGATGGAAATCTCAGAACTGCGCGAAAGGCTATATGAGCGCGGCGGGATGGGCGGCGCGGAAGAGGCGCTGAAATGAGTAAACGAGCTATGGACATGGGACAAAGGCAGCGGGAAGAAGCGCGGTGGCGGATTTTGCGGATTCTGGACGCCGGGCGGCCGATCGGAGTGGGCGAGGAGATCATCCTGCGGGTGCTGGACGATCTGCGACTGGGGCTGGGGCCGGCCGGCGTGCGGCGCGAGCTGGACTATTTGAGCGATCTCAAGCTGGCCGAGGTGGGGCAGGAAGACGACGGGAGCTGGTACGCGAAGCTGACCGCGGACGGCGTTGACCTGGTTGAGTATACGGCGCCGGCGCCGCCCGGCGTGGCGCGGCCGAAGCGCTACTGGTGAGAGTGCCGCAGGTTATGTCTTCACGAGGAATCTTAAGAACCCTGGCGCCGGAGCTGCGGGCCGAGCTGGACCGGCGGCTGGTCGAGCGCAACTTCAGCGGCTACACCGAGCTGAGCGCGTGGCTAAGAACCCAGGGCTGCATCATCAGCCGCCAATCGGTGCAGAAATACGGCAACCAACTAGAGGGCAAGATGGCGGCGCTGGAGCGGGCGACGGCGCAGGCGCGGGCGTTGCTCGAGGCGGCGCCGGACGACGACTGCCAGATCACAGAAGCGATGCTGCGGCTGGTGCAACAACAACTGTTCGCCGTGCTGATCGAACTGACGCCGGCGAAGGCCAAGCAGATCAACCTGGGCGCACTGGCAACGAGCGTGGCGCAGATGAGCCGCGCGACGATCATGCATCGCAAGTCGGTTGAAGAGTGGCGGGTCCTGCTCAAGGCGAGGGCGGTGAAGGCCGAAGCGAAGCTGGTAGAAGCGGTGGCTAAGGACGGTGGGGGGCTGACGCCGGAGACGACCGAGGCGATCCGCAACGCGTTGCTGGAAGTTACGAAGTGAGTCGAGAGACCAACTGACGCTCCGGATTCCGCGGCGCTTAGAACAGTGAGTAATAGCCAGTGGCGGTAGTCAGCGAAATAGCGAAGGGCATGAAGTCGATTCTGCTGCCCTACCAAATGCGCTGGCTGGCCGACCGCGCGCCGGTCAAGGTGGCAGAAAAGTCGCGGCGGGTGGGACTGACGTGGACTGAGGCGGCGGACAGCGTGCTCAGTGCGGCGGGGCGCGACGGCGTGGACACCTGGTACCTGGGTTACAACAAGGAGATGGCGCTCGAGTTCGTTGAGGCCGCGGCGGTGTGGGCGCGGCAGATGGACAAGGCGGCGCGGGCGGTGGAAGAGGTGGCGGTGGGTGATGGGCGGCGCGACATCGTGGCGTACCGGGTGCGCTTCAGCTCGGGACGGAAGATCGTCGCACTGTCGTCGCGGCCGTCGAGCCTGCGTGGCAAGCAGGGACGTGCGGTGATCGACGAGGCAGCGTTTCACGACGATTTGCGCGGGCTGCTGAAGGCGGCGCTGGCGTTTACGCTGTGGGGCGGGCAGGTGCGGGTGATCTCGACGCATAACGGGGCGGCGAATCCGTTCAACGAACTGGTTAATGAGATTCGGGCCGGGCGCAAACACTACTCACTGCATCGAGTGACTATAGAGGACGCGATCGGCGACGGGCTGTTTCATCGGATTTGCGCGAAAAACGGCCGGCCGTGGAGCGCCGCGGCGGAGGCGGCGTGGCGCGAGGAGGTATTCGCGCAGTACGGCGAGGACGCCGAGGAGGAGTTGGACTGCGTGCCGCGGGCCAGCGGCGGGGCGTTTCTGCCGTCGGCGCTGATCGAAGCGCGGATGCGGCCGGGGGCGCCGGTGGCGCGCTGGGCGATGCCGGCAGAATTCGCGCAGCGGCCGGAAAAGGAGCGTCAGCGGGCGGCGGCGGATTTTTGCGCCGAGCAGATTGCGCCGGCTCTCGCAGGGTTGCGTGCGGACGCGCTGAGCTTTGTTGGGGAGGACTTCGGGCGCTCGGGTGATCTGACGGTGATCTGGCCGCTGCAACTGAGCGAGCGCCTGCGGCGGCATACGCCGTTTGTGGTCGAGCTGCGCAACATACCGTTCACCCAACAGGAAGAGATTTTCTTCTACGTGGTCGACCGGCTGCCGTGCTTTACCGCGGGGGCGATGGATGCGCGGGGGAATGGCCAGTTTCTGGCCGAACGGGCGATGCAGCGCTATGGCGCAAAAATTCAGCAGGTGATGCTGACGGCCGAGTGGTATCGCGACAATATGCCGCGTTACAAAGCGGCGTTTGAGGACGACTTGATCGACTTGCCGCGCGATGCAGCAATTCTCGAAGACCATCGGGCGCTGGTGTTCGAGCGCGGGATTGCGCGGGCGCCGGAACGACGGGGACATGACACGGACGGCGGTCGGCGGCACGGCGACAGCGCGATCGCGGCGGCGCTTGCGCATTGGGCCAGCACGGTGACGCCGGCGGCGTATGAGTATCGCGCCGCGGCGCGCGCCCACCGGTCGGAACAAAGAACGGACCTCTGGGATGGAACGGCTGCCGGTGACGAGCTGTCGGCGCTGCGGCGCGGCGGCCGCCTGCGAACGCTCGCGGGGGCGTGGTGAATTCGCCGCAAAGCTAAGGGCGTTTCTCTCCGCCGGGGCGGCGCTTTCAAGCTCTTCCAGGCAATAGTCAGATCGAAATAACGGATTAGTCTGTATAAGCGCGGTCGAAACAAATTGTTTTCAGAAAAGCGTTAACAGGTGGTTAAACGCGCTAATGGTGGTATCGGGCAAGACCTCGAAATGGTGATGTCATGAGCCTGTATGATGCCTACGGCCGCGAGGTCGAAACCAGGCAGCTACGCGAAGAGCAGGCCGGTCCGACTCTGGCCGGCGTGCGAAATATATATTCAGTAATGCATCCGGCGGCCGGGCTGACTCCGGAGAAGCTGACCGGACTGCTGCGTCAGGCTGAATTCGGCGATCCGTTTCTGTACCTGGAGCTGGCAGAGGAGATGGAGGAGAAGGATCTCCACTACCTCGCGGTGCTGGGGACGCGCAAGCAGGCCGTGGCGCAATTGGATGTAGTAATCAGGCCGGCGTCGAATTCGGCGGCGGATGTGCGGCTGGCGGCGATGGCGAGTGAGTTTCTGCTGCAGGGCACCTTGAATCTGCGCGAGGCCCTGTTCGACATGCTCGACGCCATCGGCAAAGGCTTTTCCGCGACTGAGATCATCTGGGATACCGCGGGCGCCGAATGGTATCCGACGCGGCTGTTGTGGCGGGATCCGCGCTGGTTTTTGTTCGACTGGATCTCGGGACGCGAACTACTGGTGCGCACTCTGCAAGGCGAGGGTCAATCGATACCGCAAACTACGGACAGTGGCTATACACATGTGGACGCGCGGCTCCTGCCTGCGGGCCGGGTCGCGCGCAACGCTGGGGGCATCGGGGCACAGCCGCTGACGGCGCCGCTGGCGCCCTTCAAGTTCGTGGTGCATTACGGACAAGCCAAGAGCGGCCTGCCGATTCGCGGAGGTCTGGCGCGGGCAGCAGCCTGGGCTTACCTGTTCAAGAATTACGTGCTGAAGGACTGGGTGACGTTCGCGGAGGTCTTCGGGCAGCCGCTGCGGCTCGGCAAGTACGGTGCGGGCGCGACTGAGAACGACAAGAGCGCGCTGCTGCAGGCGGTCGGCAATATCGGGACCGACGCGGCCGCCATAATTCCGGATTCGATGATAATCGAGTTTACGCAAGCGCGGCAATCGGGCAGCACTGATCTATATGAGCGCTTCACTGAGTATATAGATCGGCAACTGAGCAAAGCGGTGCTGGGTCAGACGCTGACGACCGAACTGCCGCGCGGCGGCGGGTCGCGGGCGGCCGCGCAGGTTCATCAGATGGTGCGGCGGGACATCCTGGGCGCGGATGCCCAGCGGCTGGGAGCGACGCTGACGCGGGATCTTCTGCGGCCGCTGATCGACCTGAATGCGGGACCGCAGCGGCGCTATCCACAGCTGGAACTCGCGCTGCCGGACGATCAGGACGTCAAGGTGTTCGCGGATATCGTGGCGGAACTGGCCGATCGCGGGCTGCGCGTCAGCCAGAAGGCGGTGCTCGAGAAGCTCGGGCTGGCGGCGGCAGTGGCGAATGATCCGGTCTTGCGGCCGGCCGGCTTGAGCGCGGAGCACGGCGACAGCACGGCGTCGAGTGTATAGTCAGTGTCCCGCCCTTACTAAGTAGTAGAGTTAGAGCCCTGGTGAAACATTTCACCCTAGTAGAATCGCGAATGAACTGGGAGAATCGCCGAGTGATGAACGCGACAGTCGAGAGCATAGAGCGTGTTGATGCGACGCGCGTTGGTGTATGCGCGTCGTCGGCAGACGAGACGCAGCCGGCGTGGATTGAGCTGATTCCCGCCGGACGGTTCAGCGGGCGTGATGGGCGCGGACCGTATCGTCTGGAGGACGTGCCGAAGGTGATCGCGGCGACACAAGCGCTGCAGATGGAGGCCGGGCTGCCGATCGATTACGACCACGCGACCGACCTCGGCGCGCCGGAGGGGCGGCCAGCGCCGGCGGCTGGTTGGATCAAAGAGTTGGCGGAGCGCAATGGGGCGCTGTGGGCTCGTGTCGAGTGGACGCAACATGGCGCGGCGGCGCTGGCGACGCGGGAGTATCGCTACGTTTCGCCGGTGTTCGAGCATGACGCAGAGGGGGTGGTGGCGCGGCTGTTGCGTGCAGCGCTGACGAACAATCCCAATCTGTATTTGCGAGCGATTGCAGCGCGGGCGCGGGTGGAGGCCCGCGGACGAGGCGAAGCCGGAGCGCCCGATGGGACCGAAAGTGGGGCGGATATGCCGATGGATGAGCTGCTTGGGGTTCTCCGCGAGGTTCTGGGACTGGAAGCCGAAGCGACGGCGGAGGACATCGTCGAAGCTGCGCAACAACTGATGGAAGCTCAGAGCGAAAAGAATCAGGCGGTCAACAAAGCGACGGGCCGCGAAACACTCGATCGCGTGCAACACGTTACCGCCGAACATTATCAGAAGGCGGCGCGCGAACTAACCGCTCTGCGGGCAGAGCGGGCCCGTGAAGTGAGCGAGCGGGCGGTGGAGGGGGCGATGCGAGCGGGGAAGATCGTGCCGGCGCAGCGCGAATGGGCGATCGAGTATTGCGCCGCGGATGCCGAGGGCTTCGCGCAGTTTGTCGCGCGACAGCCGGCGCTTGCATTGGGAACGCTCGAGCTTGAGAGCGAACCGCGAAGCCGTGCTAACCGAGGCGGGAGCCAGCTGTCGAGCGAGGCAGGCGTCGAGGCGCTCAGCGCGGTGGAGTTGGCAATCTGTACGCGCCTGGGGCTGCGGGCTACTGACTATGCTCGGCGCAAGACGGCGAGAGCGCTTCCTGAGGCCGGCCTGTTGTAATCTTCAAGTGCGAAACTGAACTACTTGGTTAGCGACGCTGGCAATTGCGGCGAACAACAAATCTGATCTCACACGGTGGAACAATGGCGGCACTGACTAATTCACGCAATACTCCTGAAGCTGCTGACGGCGGGCGGATGCAAGTCTACCCGGTCGAAGCGAACACGACGATCTATCTTGGCAGCATGGCGGCGCTCGATGCCAACGGTTACGCGGTGCCCGCGTCCAGCATCGCCGGGCTCAAGCTAATCGGGCGTACTGAGATGGTATTCAACGGCCTTCCCGGCCAGGACGCTGTCAACAATCCAGGGGCGGCGGGCGCGATCTCAATTGTCGCGCGGCGCGGTGTGTTCATGTACGCGGTCAATGACGGCTCAATCGCGGCGCCGCAGATCGGAATGATGGCCTTTGCAGTTGATGACAATTCGGTCTCGCTCAGTGATGGCAGCGCAGCAACGGCAGTAGTCGCGCAATCGGTGACCCTGCCGCCGACTGCGGTCCCGCAGATTTCGGTGCTGGGTCACGAGAATATTGCGAAAGTGAAAGTGCACAGTACGTCGGCCGGCGGAACGGTTTACAGCGAGGGGATTGACTACGTGATCGATTATCAGGCTGGACTCCTGATGCTTGTAAGCGGCGGGGCCATCGCCGCGGCGTCAACGATCTTCGTCGACTACAACTGGGGCCCGGCAAGCCGGAGCGTCGCCGGAAGAATCGTAAACATCGATCCCAGCGGGCAGGTCTGGGTCGATTTCTGGCATCAGTCTGCGGCGGCGGTCTAAGTAAGCGAGTTTCTCTCAAGGGCAGGTACCCATGGAAATCACAGCAGCGAACCTTACGGCGTTATTCACCGGCTTTGACGTCATTTTTCAGCGCGGTTTCGAGAAACCGCCGTCTTATTACGAAAAGATCGCGACGGTTGTGCGCTCGACGTCGCGCCAGACCACTTATCCATGGCTGGGCCGGACCACCAAGTTTCGTGAGTGGCTCGGCAGCCGCGTGGTGCAGGCGCTGGAGACGCACACCTATACGATCGTGAACCGGAATTTCGAAGACACGATCAGTATCGATCGTAACGATCTTGAGGACGATAACTACGGCGTTTACGAGCCGATCATCGAACAACTGGGGTGGGACACGAAAGTTCATCCTGACGTTCTTTTGTTTACGATGATTAAGAACGCGGTGAACACGCCGGGCAGCGTACTGAGCTTTGATGGCCAGCCCTTCTTCTCCGGGACGCATCCCGTGGGACCGCTGAGCGCGGCTGGCGATGTGCGCGACACGACTGCCGGCAATATCAATTCCAGCGGTTCGGGGCCTTGGTGGTTTTTGCTGGACGCGTCGCGAGCGCTGCGGCCGTTTATCTTTCAGCTGCGACGCGAGTACACGATGACGCGCATGAACACGCTGACCGACGAATCGGTATTCAATCGGCGGGAGTTTCGCTTTGGAGTCGACGGGCGGGCCAATACTGGAGTCGGATTGTGGCAGTTGGCATACGCGAGCAATACCGATTTGAGCGTGCCCGCGAACTACGGGGCGGCACGGGCGGCGATGCGGTCGATCAAGACCGACGGTGGCAATCCGTTTGGCGCGCTGACGGATCCAACGAGCGCGTTCCTGCTAGTGCCGCCTGCGCTCGAAGAGGTCGCGCGGCAGTTGCTGCACTCGGAGTTCATGGTGGGCACCGGAAATAGCGCGACAGTGCCAACTTCCAACATCTGGAAAGGCAGCGCCCAACTGATCGTCAGCGAGTATCTGGTCTGATCGAAAACGATTAAAAGCGTCAGGCAGGACTTGCCTAACCGAAGGCCGTGCTGGCGCATCACAGAAGCAATCGCAGCAGGAAATCCGAGTGGTTTACGCAACTCCAAATGACATGATCGCACGCTATCCGAACCGGGATCTCGTGCAATTGACCAATGAGGATCCTACGCAGACGGTGGTAAACACAACGGCATTACAGCAGGTCGTTGATGACGCCAGCGCGGAGATCGACGGTTACCTGGAAAGCCGCTTCCTGTTGCCGCTTAGTGATCCACCGGCAGTGCTTAACCGGCTGACCTGCGACATCGCGATGTATCGGCTGCAAGGCCTCCGACCACTTCACGATATAGCGGACGCGCGAAAACGGTACGAGGATGCGGTGGCGCTCTTAGTCCAGGTTGCGCGCGGCGAGGTGACACTAGGGCTCTCGGCGGACAACGTCGAGCCGCCGCAGGCGCAGGACGCGGTACTGACCCAGGCCGGCGGCGATTCGTCAGGGGTCTTACCACAGCGGGTTTTCGATCGCGGATCACTAAAGGGTTACTAGGCAATGGCGGTAATGCTCGATACGGCGTGGGCGGGAATTTCTTTTATACCGCCGACGCCACTGGATATCGCGACGTTGGAAAACGCGATCGTCAGCCAATTAGGCAGCCAGATTAACTCGATTGAGATCGCGCACTACCCTGATCGTCCCGAGAGCTATCGATTAACCCATCGAGTCGGCGCGGCGCTGGTACGCTACGACGGCGCCGCCTATGGCGACTTAATCGACACGGCAGCGGTGGTGCAAAAACGCACGCTGCGGTTCGCGGTGAGATTAATGATGCGCGATCTGGGCTGGAGTTATGGAGGCGACGCAGGGGGGCCGAGTCCGGGTGCGTACGCGCTGCTGGAAGCGATTCGAGGCGCGCTCACCGGATTTCAGATTGGGGGATGCACTAAAATGTATCCCTTGAAAGATCAGTTTCTAGAACGCGACAAAGAGGGTGGTGTATGGATTTACGAAAGCATCTTCGCGTTCACGACCGCAGCCGTTGAGCCGTCTACAATCGACAACTTCCCATTGCTGATTGAAGCAGTGACGCAGGAGCAAGGAGGTCAGACCCTCCGAGTCGTCGCTGCGGCTCAGCTCGTCTTCAACGCCGCCGGCGAGATTAAGCTCGGCAATGCAAATATCTCAGAAGTCATCGTGTCGGCGGCGCCGACCGGCGCGCCATACACACTTGGCACGGACTACACGGTTGACAGCGTAAACGGAATCGTCGTCTGGCTGCCCACAGGCTCCATTCCTCCGGAAGCGACGGTCAGTGTGGGTTACAGTTATGCGGAAGTCGTAATCGCGGTTGCCACGGGCGGACAGTCGCCGACGGCGCCGACCAATTAACAACGAGCCAGAAACTAAAGGCTGGAGTTAGCATACTAGCCGCTATTCAATGGCGGTTATCAAGACGGTGAGAATAAAATGGCGGCATCTTTTCTTCATGGAGTTGAGGTAATTGAGACGACGACCGGTCCGGTGCCGATCACGGTAGTGAAGTCATCTGTGATCGGGCTGGTAGGGACCGCGCCGACGTGGGCGGTGGCGGCGCCGGCCATTGCGCCGGCGCTGAATTCGCCCGTCCTGGTGAGTTCGGCGCTAGATGCCGCCAACTTCGGGCCGTTGGTGCAAGGCTACACGATTCCGTACGCGCTCGCGGCGATTCAAGCTCAGGGTGCGGGTCAGGTAATTACGATAAACGTGTTCAATCCGGCACTGCATTTCAGTGACGTGGTATCATCGCAGACATTCAGCGCGGCAGGTGCGGTCAACCTCGCGCACATGGGGATAAACAACCTAAGCGTGCTGCCGACGACCACTGCGGCCGTCAGCGGTGAGACGCACACGTTCGCCGGAACGCCGGCGACTGTGCAGCTGACGCATGGCGAAGTGCAGGCGTCGTCGCTGGTGCTGACCAGCAATCCGGCGGGCCACACCTATGTGCAGGGGACAGACTTCAGCCTCGACGCGCGGACCGGAAGCATCAGCGTAATCGCCGGCGGCGCGATCGGGAACACGCAGGCGGTACTCGCGAGCTATAGTTATTATTCCGGCACGGCTTACTCGGCCAAGACCGATTACACTCTCGATCCGGTTAATGGCGTCATTACGCTCAACGTTGGTAGCACGATTCCGGCACTGGGAAGCGTGATTACTTCGTTCAGCTATGCAGATCCGACCAAAGTGCAAGACGCGAACATTATCGGATCTGTGGCCGCGGGTACTTACAGCGGCATGCAGGGCTGGCTCACGACCTACGGCACTATGGGATTCTTTCCGAAAGTGCTCATCGCACCCGGCTTTGCGCAAAACGCCGACGTGGCGTCCGCGCTGACGACGATTGCGGGAACTATAAGGGGTGTGGCCTTAGTCGATTCACCGCCGAGTACGACGGTGGCGACGGCGATTGCGAACCGTGGGGTTGCCGGCAACGCCTTCGATACGAGCTCGACACGGGTTGTTCTGTGTTACCCGCAAGAGCAGTTTTTCGACACCGGGATTGTGCCGACCGGCGTGACTCTCAATAACGCACTGCCAGTACAAACCCAGGCGAACGCAAATGCGGTCGGTCCCTATTCGTCATGGGTGGCCGGCGCAATTGCGGCAAGGGATTTGGCACAAGGCTACTGGTGGTCAGCGTCGAACATGCAGGTGAATGGCATACTGGGACCGGATGTAACGCTCTACGCCTCAATTTTGGATGCGGCGTCGGACGTCAATAATCTCAACGCGGCCGGCATTCTGACGGTTTTTAATGCTTTTGGCACCGGCTTGCGGGTGTGGGGAAACCGCAGCGCAGGCTACCCGACGATAACGACGCCGGACAATTTCATCAGTGTTCGGCGGACGATGGACGTGCTGGAAGAATCGGTCGAATTATCGATGCTGCAGTTCATCGATCAGCCGATCAGCAACGCATTAATAACGGCGATTCTTGCGAGCGTGAATTCTTTCATCAGGACGCTGATCCAGCGCGGAGCATTGGTTGCCGGCTCGGCGACGTACAACCCAGCGGAAAATCCGCCAAGCGCTATCGCGGCCGGGCAGCTAGTTTTCGATATCGACGTTATGCCCCCACCGCCGGCGGAGCGTATCACGTTTAACGTTTACATTGACTCGACGCTGCTGAGCCAACTGGGAACGACGAGCGCCCAGAGCGCAACTTCGCTAACTGCGTAGAAGAGCGGGACGCTCCCGAGTGAACAGCCAACTAAAGTAGCAAAGACCGAGGAACCGACGCATGGATGTATCAGTCAATCGACTCACTAATGCCAACATCTACATGGACGGTGTGGGCCTGCTTGGCCGCGCCGAGGAAATTGCGCTCGGTCAGCCGCGCCATAAGATGGTTGATCACAAGGCGTTGGGCATGGCCGGAATGGCGGAATTCTGGGCGGGAGTGGACAAGCTAGAGTCTAGAATCAAGTGGGCATCACTTTACCCAGAAGTGCTCACAGCGGCTGATAGTCCATTTACGTCGCACTTGTTCCAGGTTAGGGGCAGCCTCGAGCAGTATACGAGCCAGGGACGTACGGCCGAACTGCCGGTTGTGTACCTGATGACCGGAGTCTTTAAAGATGCTGGCGGTTTACTATTCCGCGCCCACGAGAACCTGGACGTCAGTTCAACAATCAGCGTCTATCACTCTGAATTATACATCGCAGGCTCCCAGATTCATTTGTACGACGTGCTAGCGAACATTTACGTCGTCAATGGAGTCGATCAACTGGCTCAGTTCCGTACTAATCTGGGCGGATGACGACGCGCGGGCTCCAGAGCACAAAAGTCCCGTCGAAACGCGGGTTGTCCCAAACGCGACAACAACGCGGATTGGATGAACTCCGACCGCATTGTAGCGGGCGTGGATTCAGCGTCAAAGAAGTCAAGTATGAGGGAGGAAGTAAGCAATGAACGAGGAGACAAAAACCATAACACTGCCGAGCGGGCGCAGCGCGACGCTGCGTGAAGCGAAGGTGCGAGATCTGCTGCAGGCGCATCGGACCACGGGTTTCAGCAGCGAACCAATGATCATCGCAACGGCCCTAATCGCGGAAGTAATAGTGCTCGATGGCAAGCGTGTTGTATACGAAGATGTGCTGGAGCTGTCGGCTGAGGACGGCCTCGTATTGCAGTCCGCGGTGATGGAGGGAGAGCGGAGCGCAAATTTTCCGGCGGCGCCAGGAGCGTCCAGCGCAGCCTCCTGAGCGCAGAAGCAATCGCAGAATTAATCGCATTTGGATTTTGTCTCGCGGAGTTGAAGAAAATGAGTCTCACCGAGGCAGCTTATTGGTGGCAGATCGCCGAGCGCGGCCGAGAGTTGGATCGCTCGGCAGAAAGAGACTGAAGGTGAGAGCGAGCAAACTCGAACAATCAAGCACATTCCGTTCAAAGGAACCTCAATGTCGACATCGACTATATGCAATGCTCAAGTTGTTTGCGCGGGCAAGCACAAGGAAGTGGATCTTCGAGTGACCTAGGCTTCGCAGAAATGACAACTAGCGAAGACAGTGAAGAAGCATCCGCTGAGGCGAATGACAAAGGCTTAAGGCATCCGATCACGGCGCCACACGTCGGTCGTTTCGCGAACTAAAAAAGACCGGGTGTTCCGGCTGACAAAGAATGCGAAGCCGTTCGATGGCCGAGAAGAGAGTACGCCAGCATGAGCTTTGACTCTATAGAGAGGGACCAACCGCGAATGGGGAGGCTTGAAGCGCAGCTGACTCGTACGAGTCGGGTGTTAGAGAGGACCCAGGCAGCGGTCCGCGGGTCGCGGGCCTTTTGGAAGCTAGTTATTCCGTTCGCCGCAGTTGGCACAAACGAGCCCGACTCTGCGTTTGCTCGAGAGCAAGCCAAACCCGGGCCTAGACTCAATCCTTCAGGCAAGCTGTCAATGATTGCTCAGCTTAAAGCCAGTGCCGGCAAAGGCGCGGGAGCACGAATGAACTGGTTGAGACGCTGGTTGTTCTCAGCCCGAACAGATGCGTCACACGGCAGCAGTGATCAGAGTCTAGCGTCCAACCCCGCTTCAAACACGCGTGTGGCGAATAGCGTCGGGCTCACCCTAGACACACGAAACTTAAATGCTCTACTCGTGCCGCTCGCAGTAGACAACGAAAGTATTGCTCAAGCGGGAATGCGATCGCTGCAGACATCGATCGCGACCCTCGCAGCGATCCGGCGACCGCTGCACTCAGTTGCCGGAACAATGAATCGCGGAATTCGTGCAGTCTTGAGCAGGCTGAACACTCGCAATAGCCGCGACTCCACAACGCGACCTGGAGGGAGCGTTCTCGAGCTGAAAACACCCACTTCTGCCTCGCTATCTGTGAAGGTTGCCCGACTAAAGAGGTTGACTGGGGCGCGCGCTCTTGGCGGCCGCGACGATCAAGCAACGACGATGACTCAAACGTCGCAACTCGGCCTCGTGATGCAAAATGGCCGAGGGCCGACATTGCGCTCCTTGGTCGCGCTAGCGCGGAACCGAGTACTCGAATTAAAGTCGATAAGTGTACCGCTCGTTTCTTTGGCGCAACCCTCGTCGTCGTCGAACGGCACGGTCGGCCATGATAAGAAAGGCCATACCTTAACCAACACTGTGGTGACATTACGTAAAGCTGCGATGGCGACTGTTCCGTTAACGAGATCCCGAGGATCGGTCGAGGAAATCAGAGGTGCAGCACGAGCCGACCGGGGCGGAAAAGTCGCGGCCGCTGAAGGCCAAATCGTCAATTACTCGCCCACGGTGGTCGTCCACAGTGACGAAAGCTCCGGCGGACTTGAGCAGCGAATCTTAAGAATAATGAGCGAGCATGCGTACGAACTGAGTGATCTGCTCAGGCGCGAAGCGGCGAAACAAAACCGCTCAAGCTTTTAAGGCGACGTGAATAAGCTCAATGAGCACGCGCGAAGCAAAGCCTTCAAGAGGTGAATGGGTGTCATGCTCGCAGTGTTAGGCGAAATCGTATTTGCGACGCTGACTGCACCAAATAGGTTGGTGCGCGCGCAACACTGGAACTATGTCGAGCAGCGGGTAATTGAAGATTTGCCGAGACTGCAATGGATTGGGTACGGGCTCGAAGCAATCAGTCTCGAGATGCTGTTTCATACCTCATTCAGCAATCCGACGGTGCAGATCGCGGCTCTGGAAACCGCGGCGGCCGACCATCAGGCGCGTGCTTTAGTGTTTGGCAACGGTGATCACCGAGGGTATTTCGTAATTACCACACTCGAAATAGTTGCAAAGCAAATGAGTGATCAGGGCGACATGTTGTCAGCCACTGTTCGAGTGGATCTGAAACAGTGGGCACTCACCAGCGAGCTGAACCCGACTTTGCTGCCGTTACCCTCGTTCGCGCCAATCGCAGTAGTGCCCGCTCCGGTGGGAGGCGTAACCGGCGCAATTGGCTACAGCATGCCTTCCGGAGTGTCCTCACAAAGCCCTACCACCGCTACTGCCTACCTAGCTCCTTCGTTCGCAACAGTTGGGGTGTCACCATTGTTGGCTAATCCGAGCACTGCTCCCGTGATTTCCCAGAGTATGCCGTCGGACATTCTTGCGAGCGCAATTGTGCGCGCAGCAACCTAGAAGTCAGGTCAAATGGCATCGCAGTACATAAGCCACACGACCCTCGCGGGTGAGCGGTGGGATTTGCTGGCGTGGGCATATTACGGCGACCCAACATTGTACACTTCGATAATTATGGCGAATCCGCAAGTCCCAATATCCGCAGTCTTTGATTCCGGAATAATTCTGGCAATTCCACTTCTGCAGGTAAGCCAAGCTCAGACCGCGAATTTGCCGCCCTGGAAGCCCGCATTGTGATGCGGCTAGGCGGCAGAATGCAACGGTCTCCTGGCTAGAGAACTTGAATGAGCGCTGCACTCGGGTATGCGGTAAGAGCGCCGCAATGGGTATTAACCTATCAAGGCGTCAACATCACGGCGGACATTTCGTCGATGGTCACCGGAATTACCTATGAAGACCGGTTAGAAGGCGCGGCGAGCGAGATTGAAGTCACGCTCGAGGATCACCAAAAGTTGTGGCAAGGACCGTGGTCTCCGCAACTGGGTGATCGGTTGACCCTGCTCCTAGGATACGAACGGGACGTCCTGCTGCCCTGCGGGGACTTCGAGGTAGATGAAGTGGAGCTCAGCGGCCCGCCGGACAGTGTTTACATGCGCTGTTTGGAAGCCTGGATCACGCCGGCGACGCGCACGCGGAACAGCCTTGGATACGAAGACCAAACGCTGCCCGAGATAGCGGCTACGATCGCCAGCAAGTACTCCCTAAGTGTAATTGGGGCCGATAATTCGCTCAACGTTGCGTTCGAGCGCATAACGCAGAGACAAGAGACGGATCTGGAGTTTTTGCGACGTCTCGCCAAAGCCCAAGGTTATGAGTTCACGGTACGCGGAACGCAAATGGTATTTTACGCGATCTCTACTTTAGAAAGCAGTACGCCCGCGATGGTATTAGGGCGCTCGGACTTGTTGACATTCGGCTTTACGAACAAGACACATGAAATTTTCAAAGATGCACAGGTGAGTTATCAGCAGCCGTACACCAAGGAACTGATAACGCAAAGCGTAACGTCAGCGATGCAAGCGCCGACCGGCGACACAGTCAAGATGGTCGCGCGTTGCGAGACCATCGAACAGGCACTTCTCAAAGCACAGAGCGTGTTGCACGATATGAACGCGAAGCAGCGGACTGCGAGGTTGAAAGCGCCAGGGTCGACGACGTTGGTTGCCGGGAACGTAATCACCCTTACGGGGTTTGGCGTGAACGACGGAAACTACCTTATCGAGTTGGCGCGCCATCGGTTGACCCGGTCGAGTGGCTATACAACCGAGGTGTCCGCGAGACAGTTACGCAGTTCTGTCGCGTCGACGGGGTGAATTCGAGAGTGGCGAAGGACGGCCGAGAGGGGCTCAACATGAGCGCGTTTCGCGTTGGAATAGTGCAGGCGCAGGATGCTGCGGGATGCCGCGTGCGAGTGACGTTTCCGGATCGCGACCAAATGCAGAGCTGGTGGCTGCCTGTGATGGTGTTAAAGAGCCAAAGTGATAAGGGCTATTTCCTTCCGGACATCGGAGAGCAGGTCGTGTGCTTGATGGATGAATTTGATGAAGACGGGGCGGTTCTGGGCGCGATCTATTCGACGGTGGATACCCCACCGCCAGGCATGACCGCGGACAAATTGCATTGGAGCGCCAAGGACGGGGCGGCCTTCGAGTATGATCGTTCGCAGCACGCGTTGGCGATCACGCTTCCTTCAGGGGGTACTGTAAACGTAACGGCGAGCGGCGCGGAGATCAACATCGACGCCGCAGGCAACGTTAACGTGGTTGCCCAGAGGTTGATTAATCTAGGGACCGCACCACTAAGAGGCGTGGCGCGCCTGGGGGATTCGGTGACCTGTCCTGCCGGGACGGGAACGATAACCAGCGCGAGCGTGAAAGTACTGTCCGAATAGGTGAGATTGAAGAGTATGCAACCAGGAGCAGCTCGATAAATGCCCGCCGGCGCAATTACTCTCGGGGATATCACTTCGGCGGACTGGTCCTTGATGCTGGACTCGACCGCGGGCGGCGCAGCGGGCGCCGGGATCGGAAACGTCGTTCAGGCGCTGCAGGATGTTAATCAGTGCGTCCAGATAATTCTAACGACACCGAAGGGATCAGACCCATTACGCCCGACATTCGCCATCGATTTATGGAAATATGTGGATTATCCAATCAACGTAGCCACTGCGGCGATTGTGCGGGAGGTAACTGAAGCGATCATCCGCTGGGAGCCCCGAATTGAGTTGATTGGGGTAACCGTGGCGCCAGTGGTCGGCGGGTCGACGCAATCAGGCGCTCATTTAAGTGTGGCTGCAACCTGGCGACTAAAACTGGGCGCGCAGGGAAGCGCGGGAAGCATTACCAACGCGCCACAGGTGACCCAAGTAAACATAATTCCCGCGGCGCAAGGTTTTTAAACAGGCGCGCGATGAGTTGTAGGCATCGTGGACGCAGAAACAATCGATAAGAGGAGCAGGCTCTGATGGGAGCGGCTATTCCAACCCTACCGCCGCCGGTGTTCGTCAACGATGCCGACGGCCTCGATCCCAACTTGATCTTGGCGGACATGATTGCCGAGTTCGAGACGGCAGCGGGCCGGACATTACAGCCGGCGCAGGTGGAGCGTCTGCTGATCAATCTATACGCGTATCGCGAGTCGCTGGTGCGCAACGCGATACAGTATGCGGGGCAACAGAATCTGCTGGCCTACGCAACGTTTCCGATGATCGATTACCTGGGTCAATTGTTGGGCGTCACGCGTCTGACGGCGCAGAGCGCGGTGACGACGCTGCAATTTACGCTAGCGGCAACGCTACCGGTATCCTACACGGTGCCAGCGGGTACGCCGGTGGGAAGCTCGGACGGACAGTATACATTTACGACTGACCAGGCAATGACGATCGCGGCCGGCCAATCGAGCGGCAACGTCGCGGCGACGGCGACAGCGACTGGTTCGGGCGCGAATGGGTATTTGGCCGGGCAAATCAGCATCCAGCTGAATCCGAGCGTGCTAATCGCGTCGGTCGCCAACACTGCCGTCAGTAGCGGAGGCTCGGCGCCGGAGACTGACGATCACTTGCGGACGCGGATTCAGGCGGCGCCGAACGAATTCAGCGTGGCAGGTCCGGAGGGGGCGTATCGATTTTTCGCGCTAGGGGCCGACCCCGCGATAATCGACGCACAAGTCGTTTCCCCAGCGCCGGGCCAGGTGACAGTGTTTGTACTGACAGGCCCGATCAATACTCAACCCGCGCCAGCGCCGAACAATGCCGGCATAGCGGGCGGGACTCTACTAAGCAACGTGCTCAGCGCGCTGAGCGCCGACAGCGTAAGACCGCTGACTGACACGGTTAATGTGCTGCCGGTGGCGGAAGTTGATTATAAGATTGCTGGGACGCTAACGCTGTACACTGACGCTGATCCGGTGGCGACTATGGCGGCCGCTAGCGCCGCGGTGCAAGCGTTTGCAGTAGCGCTGGCCTCGCGGATTCAGCGGGACATCGTGCCGAGTCAGATAATCGAGGCAGTATCGGTGTCAGGGGTGTATGAGGTTACGCTCACTTCGCCGTCATATACGCCGCTATCGGCCGGACAGTGGGCGAATTGCACGTCAATTGCTTTGTCGCAGGCAACCGGGCCAATCCATAGCTGAAGCCGATGGCATCCCTAACCGTTCAACCGTCGATCAATGACGTGCGTGGCCAGGCGCTGTTGCAACTGACGCAGCGGCTGGGAGCGCTCGATCTGAGCCCGACGCTCGTGTATCGGCTGGACTCGGCGCCTGACAGCAGTTTGCTGTTGCTGGCGTGGCAGTTCGACATGCTGGCGCCGCAATGGCAACTGGGATCGAGCAGTGGTGAATCAATCGATGCGCTGACGGATATCGACTCGCTGACTGACATCGATACACTGAGTTCAACCGCGGATGCGGCGGGAGTATCGGATTATACGTCGTTGCGCACGCTGCTCGGCGCGGCGATTCCACTTCATCGAACACGAGGGACACCCTACGCGATAAAGACTGCATTGGCGGCGCTTGGCTGGAATGAGGTTACGCTGCAGGAAGGGCAGGCGAGCTGGGGCGGATCGCAATATCCGACGAGCGAGGGCTGGGCGGTCTTTCGCGTCGTAATCAATCAGATTAATCAGCCGGTGGGCGCGGGTGATCCGGCCCGGATTATCGCGGCGGTGAATTTCTTCAAGCCTGTGCGGGCGTATTTGGATTCGCTCTGGTTGAATCTGGCGGGAGTGAAGGATTTCACGCCGGTCCCGCTGGATACCGTCGTGAGCATTTTCAAGCAGAATGACAACGCGCCTGCGCCGACGGATCAGATTAGCGCGATGGCATGGCCGGTCGCCGACAGCAAGTCGATAATGCCGACCTACGCCAAACACTTCTATCATGCCGGAATTACTTATGGGGCGAATGAGCCTGTGGTTGCGGACTCGGGAGTCGTGGTGCAGGGCGCGGCAATCTCGGCGAATGGCTAAGCGTGGAGAAACAGGAAGGCGATGAGCGATTGCCGGCAGCAGTCGGGCATCGCTTAGTGAGATAGCAGTGCGGCGCGTGTCGCAGATATGCGAGGGAATCGAGGAAAGTTATGCGGCCAACAGGAATAGTGCGTTTATATGAGCGGCGACGGATCATCTGGGAGTGCAGCAACATCTTCGTCAATGCCGGGCTGCCGGCGTTGGCGAACCTGGTGGCTGGAATCACCTCCGGACAGTACGTCAGTGCGGTGGGCTTCGGCTCGGGGGCAACGGCCCCGGCGGTAACCGACACCGGACTAGCGGCGGCCCCGGCTTACTATAACGGCGTCGGGGCGCACACCTTTCCATCCAGTGGGAGCGTTGAGTTCAACTACTCATTGCTGACGACCGATTACGGCGCGAACGGCGTGACGATTCAGGAACTGGGATTGTTTGCGAACTCGGCAAATGTGGCATTGCCCGCCGTGCAGGGGAGTTCAAATCCGTCATGGACGGCGGGAGCGGCCAAGGTGGTGGGCAACCTGCTGGTGGATGGTGACGGTAATGTGCAGCGCTGCACGATCAGCGGGACGACGGGTGGCGCTGCGCCCGGATGGTCAACGACGCTGAACGGGACGACGACGGACGGCAGCGTGACCTGGACATTGGTGGCGTTTCATCAGGCGCCGGGACCACTGATCGCGCACGTGAGCGTGCCGGCCTTCGGGTACACGGGCGCGGGCAACTATTCAGGAACGTGGACGCTAACCTTCTAGGCGGTGCGCGGCGATGGCGACATTAATCGATAGTCCGGAGTTCAGTGCGAATGAGATTTATGAGATTCAGCAGACCGATGCGGTGGAGGGAGCGGCGGTCGGCGCGGGTTTCGGCGGAATCGGTCTGAGTAATCAGCCTCATCAGCAGTTGGCTAATCGGACCTCGTACATAAAGGGACGGCAGGACACAAATATAGCGAATATCGGGCTTCTACAGGCCTTCGAGGCGCTGTTCAGCGGCTCGATGGGTCAGAATGGCTATATTGCCGTGCCCTTTGCCGACGTCAGCCGCGGGCAGATACAAATGATAATCCAATGGGGATTTTATTCATTTGCCGGGTTGGCCGGAGGTGGCGTCGAGAACGCGGTCTTCACCGTGACGCTGCCGAGCGCTTTCAGCAACGCCAATGAGTGGGCGGGCGGGTTTTACGCTACGAACAATACGGCGGGCGATGGGGCACTGATAAATTCGGCGTTGGCGCTCGAGACGGTAACGCCGCTGGGCAGAAATTCAATCAGCTTTTTCTCCGACTGGGATGGCAGCGGCACGGTCGCGGTGGCGAGCGGAACGAAGGCCGGTCTCACCGGCTTTTACTGGATCGCGGTGGGCTTTTAGCTACAGGAGCTGGATTAATGGTCGATGCGAATGGCGGGATTTTTTCATTGGTCTATCTTCCGCGCAACACGGTAGGGTTGCCGGCGCCGGTAGCCGCGATCATCGCACTGACGCCCCTTACGCGTGCAGCCTTGGGTTTGCCGGCGAGCTGGGATGTGCCGCTGACGCTGCCGACCCCGGACAATCCGGACGCGGCCGCTTCAACGTTGGTATTGTACGCAGTCTATTCGCTAGGGCAGACACCGGCGCTGTAGTGATCAAGGAGAGGCGGTGGTCGTGCGATCAGAATGACAAAAGTGGGCTGGTGAAAGTAGGAAGGTCATTCTGAGGGATTGCGCCGCGGATACACAACTTCCTGTCATCCTGAGCGAAGCTGTCACAGCGAAAAATCCCGGATCGTTTATCTTCTCTTGCCTGGAATCCCGCTTGCGCAGAGGTCACTGAGGCGGCGGGGTGGCGGACGGTAGCTGGGCAATCACAGTGAGACCGCAGCCGTCGCCGCTGCGTGCGCGGATGGTTCCGCCGTCGGCTTCGACCAGGGAGCGGGCGATGTAACGGCCCAAGGCTTCGGAGCGCGCGCCGTTTTCGCCGAGGCCGGGCCGCTCGAAGATCTGATCGATCGGCGGGGGCGGGCCGCAGTCGCTGACCTCGATGAGCAACCATCCGTCATGTTGCGAGGTCCGGATACGTACGGCGCCCGCGGTGGTGCGGCGCACTGCACCGGTGATCAGATTGGCGACGATACGTTCGAGATGCAGCGGATCGAGATGCGCCTGATGCACCCCGCCAAGCTCGATCGCGAGCTCGACTTCGCGCAGTCGCGCCTCGAAGGCATAGCGCTCGGCAGTCTCTTTGACAATCGCGTCGGCGTCGATGATGCGGCGATTGGCGTGAATTTGCTGTTCGTCGAGCATGTAGAGGTCGAGCAGATTCTTGACGAGCAAATCCATCGAAGCGGTCGTTGACCAGATGCGCGCGAGCAGGTCAGCTCGATCTTTCTCACCGTCATCGTCCTCGACGAGCAGCGTCATCAGACCGACCAGCGTAGCCAGCGGGTTGCGGAGGTCGTGAGTCATCGTCGCCACCTGGGTATCGCGAAGCTCTGCGGCAGTGGCCAACTGTTCAAGCCGGCCTTCGAGGCGACGCCGGTAGCGATCGGAAAAGACCGCGGTGAATTGCGCGAGCGTGAGGGCGGTGAGCATCGCGAGCGCGTGAGTAACCGCGAAGCGTGATCCGCTTGGGACCGCGAGCCCGGAGATTGCGTAGATCAGCAGGCAGAAGAAGTTGAGCAGCAACTGACAACGCCAGCCCCAGACGACGAGAGCCGCGGCGGCCATAGGACAAAGCAGAAGCGCCAAGTAGCCCGCGTCCGGATTATGGGTGGCGGCCCCCGCCAAGACCATCAATGCGACAATTGCGATGCAGGCGAGCAGCAGCCATAAGCGCCAGTGAGCGCGGAAGGCGGCGACCTGACGGGCGGTGATCGATGCGTGGGCGGGCGCGTCCGCTGATGTGATCGCCGGGGAGAACTCGCGGTCATCCGCTGCCACGGCGGCTACCCGGTTTTCAAGCCATTTGCGGCGTCGAGCGCGCGCTCCATCGCGCTGACGGCGAAATCCATTTCAGCGGCAGCGATGGTCAGCGGCGGCGCGAGCCGCACCACGTGATCGGCATTGAGCGTCCAGTTGATGACGACGCCGCGGCCGAGACTCTCGGCGACGAAGCGGCGCGCCAACGTCGAATCGTCAAACTCGATCCCGATCAGCAATCCGATTCCGCGGATTTCAGTAACGCTCCGCGTGAGCCGCAGTCGCAGATCCTCGACGAATTGAGCGCCCACGATCGCCGCCCGCTCCCAGAGCCGTTCCCGGACGATCACGTCGAGCATGGCGAGCCCGGTCGCGCAGGAGAGCGGATGGCCGCCGAAGGTCGTGATGTGGCCGAGCGGAGGGTCATGCGCGAGCGTGCCGAGGAGGTCGTCGCGGCCGCAGAAGGCGCCGAGCGGCAGGCCGCCGCCGAGCGCCTTGGCCAGCACGAGCAGATCCGGAACGACGCCGAAATGATCGAGAGCAAAGAGCCGCCCAATGCGGCCGAGACCGGTCAGGACTTCGTCGAAAATCAGCAGGGCGCCAGTCCGATGGCATCGCCGTCGCAAGGCCTCGATAAAACTACGGGTCGGAATCCTGACGCCGCCCTCGGCCTGGACCGGCTCGACGATCACGGCTGCAACCCGATCGTCGATTTCTGCCAAGGCGTTCTCATCGTCGAAGGGCAGATGGCGCACCGGTCCCGGCAACGCGCCAAAGGGGGCGCGAAAGGCCGGATTGCCCGCGAGCGCCAGCGCGCCCATCGTGTCGCCGTGATAAGCCCCGTCGAAAGCGACGAAGCCCGCGCGTCCGGTGAATTTGCGCGCCGTCTTCAGTGCGCCCTCGATGGCCTCTGCGCCGCTGTTGGTGAAATACACTCGCGAAAGGTTGGGGGGAAGCAGTCCGGCGAGACGCGCGGCCAATGCGGCCTGGCTCTCGAGCACGTATTCGCCATAGACCATCACGTGCAGATGGCGGCGTGATTGACGGGCGAGGGCTTCGAGGATCTCGGGGTGACCGTGACCGAGGGCGGAGACGCCGATTCCCGCAATCAGATCGAGATAGCGGCGGCCGTCGCGGCGATAGAGCCACGAGCCTTCGGCGCGTTCGACTTCGAGGCCGATCGGCGCGTCGGAGGTGTGCGCTAGGTGGGTTAGAAAATCGTCACGCGCCCGGCTCATCGCGGGTCAAGGTCCATGCGGCTGTGGTTCGAGGCTCTAAGAGTTCGGCACGGCAGTATACTCTTCAGAGCGATGGACGAAAATCAAAAAGTCATACTGAGCAAGTCGCGCCGCCGGCTGCGCGGCACCTAGGGAAGCTCTGCACAAGTGAATTCTTTTGGAATCGCTTCGCGTAGATCCTTCGACACGGCTCGCGCTGCTCGCCGGCTCAGGATGACATTCTGGGCCTGTGCACAGGTCTCCTCTAGTGGCCGAGTACGCCCATCAGTTGGATGATCGCCGGACCGAGCACGACCATCATCATGGCGGGCAGGATGAAGACGACCAGCGGTACGAGCATCTTGATCGCACTTTTTTGCGCCATCTCCTCGGCTTGCATACGGCGGCGGGTGGCGAGCTGTTCGGCGCTGGCGCGCAGCGCGGGTCCGAGACGGCTGCCCATCTGATGGCTTTGCACGAGGAGTGCGGTGAGTGATTTCAGTTCGTCAGTGCCGACGCGCGCGCCGAGGTTGCGCAGGCTGTCGGTCAGCGAGACGCCGGTCGTGACCTCGCCGGCGGTGATGGCGAGTTCAGCGCCGAGGACGCCACCGTGACGCTCGGACTGGTGCCCGACCAGACGCAGCGATTCAACGAGGCCGAGTCCGGCTTCCAGGCAAACCATGAGGAGGTCGAGGATCGCCGGTAATTCACGGCCGAGCCGGACGAGGCGACGGCGGCCGATCCGGCCAAGGATGTAGCGCGGCGCGGCGTAACCGATCAGGCCCAGGAGTGCAACCGATATAACGAGGCGGCCGTAGAACAGGCCGACGCAGGCACCGAGCAAGACCATCGCAACGAGGGAGGCGATTTGGATCAGGCGAAACATGACGACGGCGCGCAAGCTATAGTAACCGGCTTGGCCAAGCGCGACGGCCAAGCGTTTGGTGGTCGGCTTGAGGCCTCCGCTCTGGCGGCTTTGCCGGGTCATCTCGCCAAGGCGGCGGTTGGCGCCCGCCATCGTGGCGAGGCGCGCGGCCACGCGGTTGGCCGCTCCGCGGGAGGCGGCGGCGCGGGTTGAAGGCGCGGGCGTCGGCATCAGGCGTTCGTGGCTAACGCGCGCTGTGCCGTAGAGCGCATGGTAAATTCCGGCGGCGCCGGCCACGGCGAGCACGAAGACCGTCAATGCCAAAGGTAGCGCTCCGGTCACCAGGGTGAACTCCTCATTTCCGCACTTGGCTGAAATCCTGACAATCTATTTGCCTAACACTCTACTTGTCTGAACCTCGGTCTGACTAAAAATCTACTTGTGCGATGCGGCGCATGATCAAAAGCGCTACAACGTCCAGCACGACTGCGATCTCGAGCAGCCGGTTGCCCAGCGGATCGGTAAAGAGAATGTTGACGTAGTCCGGCCGCAGGAGTGAAAAAGCTGCGAGAATCACTGCGGGCAGGGCCGATACAATCATCGCGCTCAAGCGGGATTGCGAGGTCAGGGTCCTGATCTGGTCGGCCAAACGCTGGCGACTACGAATACTTTGTGTGACGCGATCGATGATCTCCGAGAGGCTGCTGCCGGTCTCTTCCTGAACGCCGACCGCGGCAGCGAGAAAGCTCAGTTCTTCAATCGGGATACGGTGGAACATCACTTCGAAGGCGAGCGGCAGGCGCATCCCAAGCTGGACCTGCTCGACCAGCATCGCGAGCTCGGGAGCCAGCGGCGGGGCGGTATTGTCGGCGGCCATCTGCAGGCCGCGCATCAGGGTGTGGCCGGCGCCGAGCGCGGACTTCAGCATTTCGAGCACATAGGGGAGCTGGCGGCTGAGAGTTTTCAGGCGCCGGCCGCGCCTAAACCTGAGGTAAACGAGAGGCGATGTGGCTAGCGCGGCGCCACACGCGGCAGCGAAATCCAGTGGCAGCCGCATCCAGGCGATGGCAGTACCGGCGGCGAAAAGCACGAGGATCGCGAGCAGTAAAGCCCACGGTTCGAGCGTAAGCCCGGCGCCGTCGAGTTGCCGCGCGAGCGCGCGCATCAGACGGTTCGGCTCGCGGACGACGCGCGCGGGCGCGTCGCGGCCCGCGGGCGTTATCAGTATCGTCGTTCCCGAGAGACGTTGGCCCGCGTTGCGCGCCGCGCGCTGATGCTCGATGCGCCGGTTCCAGTAGCGGCCGAGACCGAGAACGAGCAGGAGGACGCAGAGCGAACTTGATACGAGGATTTCCATTCTTTACTGACTAGCTATTTCAATTGTCAGGTTTAAGCGCTTCATTAATTCTAGTGGTTACTTAGTAGCGTATCTTGCGATGCCAATGAGACAGAAGCGGCATTTATCTTTGTGTCGTTCTTCTGTCATTCGGAGCGCGACTCTCAATAGCTAGAAAACTGACTGGGATTACAGCGTTGCCGTAGTTAGTGGTTATGAGGTAGACGAGGAAGACTCATGATTGAGGCCGAGCGCTTCGATTTTGGCCGCATAGTTGGAGCGCGCCGAGGTGGTGCGGAACTGACCGATGACCTTGCCGTTGGGAGCGACGCCGCTCTGGACGAACTCGAAGAGGTCCTGGGTCAGGACGGTGCTGCCTTCGAGACCGGTGATCTCGGTAATGCGCATCACTTTGCGCGAGCCGTCGGCGAGACGCGCGGCGTGGACGATGAGGTGCAGGGAGCCGGCGATATATTGGCGCATCGCCCTTTCCGGCAGCGCGACGCCCGCCAGCAGCATCATCAATTCGAGGCGGCTGAGGGCGTCGCGCGGGCTATTGGCGTGCAGCGTGGTCATCGAGCCGTCATGACCGGTGGTCATCGCCTGGAGCATGTCGAGCACTTCGCCGCCGCGCACTTCACCAACGATCACGCGATCCGGACGCATCCGGAGGGTGTTGCGAAAGAGGTCGCGCATGGTGATCTCGCCCTTGCCTTCGACGTTGGGCGGGCGGGTTTCGAGCCGGAAGACGTGCGGCTGCTGAAGCGCGAGCTCGGCGGCGTCTTCGAGCGTGATGATTCTCTGGTCGGGCGGGATAAAGGTTGAGATGCAGTTCAGCAGGGTGGTCTTGCCGCTGCCGGTGCCGCCGCAGACGACGACGTTGAGGCGGGCGGCGACCGCCTGCTGGAGGAAATCCGCCATCTCGTGAGTGAGAGCCTTGCTGCGCACCAAATCCCCGATATGGATCGAGTGGCCGCCGAAACGCCGGATGCTCAGGCCCGGGCCGTCGAGCGCAAGCGGCGGAATGATCGCGTTAACGCGCGAACCGTCGGGTAGGCGGGCGTCAACCATCGGTGAGGCTTCGTCGATCCGGCGGCCGACGCGCGAGACGATCCGGTTGATGATGCCCATCAGATGATGATCGTCGCGAAACCTGACCTCGGTACGTGAGAGGCGGCCGCCGCGTTCGACCCAGACGTCACCGCAGCCGTTGACCAGGATGTCGGAGATACTATTGTCCTGCAGCAGGGGTTCGAGCGGCCCAAGGCCGAGCATGTCGTTGGTGATGGAGTCGATGAGGCGGTCGCGGTCGGCGGCAGTCAGGAGAATCTTGTCTTCGGCGATCAGTTCATTGATGACCTCGCCGATGCGTTCGAGCAGGCCGCCATAGCCGACCTCCTCGAGTTTGGTGGCGTCGATCCTTTCCACCAGTCGCGCCTGAACGCGAACCCGTAATTCGCCGAGGAAGCCGGCGCCCGCCGCGCCGCTATTGCCGCGCGCCTCCGCGTAGAGCGAGGGCTGATTGCCAGCGCGTAATTCCCCCGGCGATTGCAGGCGATCGAGGAGTCCCATGGCCCGTGGCTACCGCTCAAAGGCTCGTGCCGAGCGCGCCCTCGCGCTCGTGATGCTCGACGGGATGGGCGACCGGTACGGGTTGGCGCGTCGATTTGAAGGCCGAACGCAGACGCGAGAAGAGGAAGGAGGATGAGCCGGCGAGGGGCAGCGCGGGCATCCCGCAGAGCTTGCGTGCGAGGTTATCGACGGCATCGCGGCCGCCCGACTTGCCGGCGATACCGGCGAGGTCGGCGCTTTCGATCTGAAACTGCAAAAAGGCGGCGTCGTCGCGCGGAATCTGCGCGGTGAGTGGCCTGCGCAAGGCGGCTTCAATCTTCTCGATCGAAAAGGGATTCGCCGCGGCGTAGCGATTGAGGATGAACTCGGGCTCGAGTCCGGTCAACGCCAGACGGCCGAACATCTCGAGAAAGCGTTGCGCCGGCCGCACGCTGGTAACGGACTGTTCGACGACGTAGAGCAGGCGGCTGGAGCGTTCCCACGCAGCGACCAGGGTTTCGCTCATGTGATGGCCGCAATCTATGAGGATAAAATCGAATAGCTGGCGCATCAGATCGAGGAACGCGGCGACGCTATTGACCGAAACCATTTCGCTCTCTTCGACACGTTTGGGCGCGGCCAACAGGTAGAGTCCTGACGGATGAGCGGTGAGCGAGGCCTCGAGCCGAATCGAATCGACCGTCGTCGTCGGGTCGACTAGTTCACTGAGGGTGTGCTCGGGGTTGAGGTCGAGGAGGGCGGCGAGCGCGCCACACTGCAACCCGAGATCAACCAGCGCGACGCGCTGATGGCCGAGGCGCATCAGTGCGAAGCCGAGCGCCGCGGTAAGGCTGCTGACGCCGGCCCCGCCGGCGACACTGGTCAGGGCGCAAATCGTCGCGCGCCGTCCGTCGGCGCGGCGGCGCGTCTCGCCGACCCGGACCAAGCAGCGGGAAAGATCGACAGGTTCCGCAGGTAGAAAGAACACATCGTCGGCGCCGGCGCGCAGCGCCTTGCGCACGGCGTCGCCCGAACGTTCGCCGATAGCTGCAATCACGGCTGGCTGCGAACCGTCGGCGCGGGCGAGGTCCTGGATTTGCAGCGACCAGGTTTCCTCATCTTCGCCGAGGGATATTATCACCATTTCCGCCGGTTCGTCCGGGGGCTCGGTGTTGGCCGTGACGATCGCGACCCGCGGCTCGGTGACGCGCGCCAGCGCCTCGAGAATTTGTTCTCGGCTGGCCGCGGCGGCACCGCTAACCGCCACCGTCAAGGCGTTGGAGCGGCCGTGGAGCGGCTGCGCAATCATCTCATTCGCTGAAAAACTCATAGACCCCCGAGATTCAAAACGAGACATTCGATTTGCCGATGCCCGCTCGTTGACGCTTTGTGAAACATCCGTTGGTGCGCGGGTGCCCAGATCAACTCGACGCAGAATGGCCGCTTGCGGAGGGTGCATCATCCATACCAGTCGCGAGCGCGCAGAAACCAAGCGAAGCGCAGAGTTCCGAACGTTTCGGGATTTTTTCTGATTTGCTTCACGAGAGCGCGAGCGAGGCCCGATAATTGCTCGAATGCGCTGAGGGCCAAGACTGAACGGCTTGTTGGCCATTGGCGCTCAACTGACGGGGAGAGATTTCGCGTGGTAAAAGCCCTCATCATCGATGACTCACCCTTCGCCCGGCGGGTGATTCGGCATCATCTGACGAATTTCGGCTGCAAGGTGATGGGCGAGGCGGAGAACGCGGCGCAGGCGCTGGAGCAGTTTCACGAGTTCAAGCCCGATTTGGTAACGCTTGACGTCATGATGCCGGAAGTCGGCGGTTACGATAGCTTGCGACTGTTTCACGAGATGCGCACGGCCAGCCCGGAACTGGCGGTGGTCGTGGTGAGTGCGGTACCGTTCGGCAAAATCCGCGATTCCTTTCTCACGGAGGGGGCGCTCGCCTACGTGGTCAAGCCGTTTAATCGATTTTCTTTCGAGCCGGTGCGGCAGAAGCTGGTGCGCGTATTTCACCGCAACGTAGCGTAAGCGGTGTCCCTATGCGCCGGCGAGACTCACCCGCAAAATCAGGTTATGCAAATACTGGATGCTGAAGTTATCGCTGACCTTCGCAGCGAGGGTGACGAGCTCTTGGAGGATCTGATCGCACTGTTCGTCAGCGAGACGCCCAAGCGACTGGCGACGCTGGCCGGTAGTGCTGACGCGGGTAATTGCGCGGAGGCCGAGCGCGCGGCGCATACCCTCAAGAGCAGCGCGGCTACGCTCGGCGCGCAGGTGCTGAGCGCCACGGCGGCCGCGATGGAAGATGCAGCGCGAGGCCGCCGGCTCGAGGACGTTGCACGGCTCCTCGGGCCTCTGGAGGCCGAAGCGAATCGCGTGATCGCGGCGCTCTGCGAAGAGAGTGCGCGCGGTTCGCGAGTCTGAACAGTCGGGATTAGGTCCATAAGCCAAGCGCTGTCGGCCGACCATCGCTCGATGGAAGGCTGCGATGTAAAGTTGACGATGTGGCTGAAATCCTCGAAGCGGTCAAAGCGGCAGCCGCGCCATTCGGACTGAATCTGATCGCCGCGATTCCGATCGCGCGCTACGACACGCAGGCGGCGCTCGCCCTGCGCGCCGGCGCGATTGATCCGGCAGCGCGTGCGATCGTCGTGGTCGCCAACGGCGGTGGCGATTTCTGGCGGGCCTTCAAGGCACACAGAGCCGCTCATCCGGGCTGGGAGGCGCGTGCAAATCCACTCGACGACTTCGCTCGTGTCACGGTAGAAAGCCGAATCGTCCCGACGCTCGCCGCGGCGAGTATTCACGCGACTACGGTTTATCCTTTCGTCGCCGACGGGCCGGCACTGAACTTCATGGAACTGGGCAGGCTCGCCGGGATTGCCGGGCCGAGCCTGCTGGGCGTTGTGGTGAATCCTGAATACGGGCCATGGATCGCATTTCGCGCGGCGATTTTGATCGACCGTGAGATCGATGCGCCCGGCGAGGCGAGTGGTTTCGATCCATGTCCGACGTGTAGAGCGCGAAGTTGCATTCCAGCCTGTCCGGCGGGGGCCATTGGCCCGGCGGACGGGTGGAATATCCCAGCGTGCCTAACCTGGCGGGTTGAGCGCGAGGCGGAGTGCGCGCCGCGATGTCATGCGCGTGCGGCCTGCGTGCTCGGTCCGCAGCATCGCTACCCCGACGAGGAGCTTAAATACCATCAGGGGCGCGCGTTGCGTGCGATGCGACCCTACTACGAGGCGCACATCCAACCGCTCGGGCCGCAGCGAAATCGGGCGGATTGAGTAGTAGGTAGTCGGGAGCACCCGCCGTTGAGACCACGTCCCGCTGGTGGTAATTTCTGGCGGCGAGGTTTTGGGTGTCATCACGGAGGTTAACCGAGGGGCGGCTGCCGCTGCAGCTTGGGCTGTTCATGCCAAACTGCAGCTATACGGCTTCAATCAGCACGCGCAAGCGGGTGCTGGACGACTGGACCTATGACCTCGGGATCGAGGGCGCTCTGATGTGCCTGGAGGATTACTACGGCGACCTCGAGCGCTTTGACCGCGAGATCGCGCCGCGCCTGCGCGACTTGAAGGTTATCGACTAACTTCGATGCGCGGCGCGCCTGCTTTGGACCCGCCAACCTCAGGATCGTCGATCAGCGCAGGCGGCGGGCAACATTGGTCGCGAAGTAGGTGAGGATCAGGTCGGCACCGGCGCGCTTGATCGAAGTAAGAACCTCGAGCGTGGCGCGTTCTTCGTCGAGCCAGCCGTTGAGGCCCGCCGCGCGGATCATGGCGTATTCGCCCGAGACATTGTATGCCGCGACCGGAACCTGAAATTCGTGCTTCGCCCGCCAGATCAGATCGAGATAAGCCAGCGCCGGCTTGACCATCACGATGTCCGCGCCTTCGTCGAGATCGAGCGCGATTTCGCGCATCGCCTCGTCACCGTTGGGCGGATCCATCTGATAAGAACGGCGATCGCCGAACTGCGGCGCGGACTCGGCGGCTTCGCGAAACGGACCGTAAAAGGCCGACGCGAACTTGGCCGAGTAGGCCATGATCGGGAGGTGGCTAAAGCCCTCGGCGTCGAGAGCGGCGCGGATCGCGCCGACGCGTCCGTCCATCATGTCTGACGGGGCGACCATGTCGGCGCCGGCGCGCGCGTGAGACAGCGCCTCACGCACCAACAGATCGAGCGTCGCGTCGTTGTCGACGTCGTTGCCGGCGACGGCGCCGCAGTGGCCATGATCGGTGTACTCGCACATGCAGACGTCGGTGATGACGGCAAGCCCGGGAACCTGCTCCTTGATTTCGCGAGTCGCGCGCTGGACCTCGCCGTCGTCGTTCCAGGCTTCGCTGCCCACGGCGTCTTTGCGGGTCGGGATGCCGAATAGAATGATCGCAGGAATGCCGGCTGACCAAGCTTCGCGCGCCTCGCGGACGACGTTATCGACTGAGAGCTGGGCGACGCCGGGCATCGCGGCGATCGGCTTGCGCACGTCGCGGCCTGGGCAGACGAAGTAGGGCTGGATCAGATCGTCAGGCGCCAGGCGGATCTCGCGCACCATCCGGCGGAGAGTCTCGGTGCGGCGGAGCCGTCGCGGCCGATTAATCGGAAATGCCATCGCGGATCACCTGCGCAGCAGGCTGCGCTTAAGGGAGATTATACGGGGTGTTTGAAGCAGGCGACAATCGCGTTGGTGAGCTCCGCGACGGTGTAGGTCGCAGGACTGGCTATGACGTCGAAGCCGCAGGCGCGAGCGGTGGCGGCGGTGATCGGGCCGATCGCGGCGGCCTTCGGCAGCGGGCTCAGGTCGCCGATCAGCGCCACAAAATTCGTCACCGTGCTGGAGCTGGTGAAGGTCACAAGATCGATCGCACCCGCGGCTAGGCGCTCGCGCAGCGCGGCCGAGTCGGCGGCGGGCGGCGCCACCGTGCGATAAGCCGGGGCGACGACGACCTCATGCGCGCCGTGGCGCAGCAAAAGCTCGGGGAGAATTTCGCGGGCGACCTCGGCGCGAGGAATCAGGAAACGCGCGCCGCCGATGCGCTCGACGCCGATCGCGTCGATGAGCGCCTCGGCGCGATACTCGGAGGGCATCGCGGCGACCTTAAGCGCGTGATGGCGCAGCCGCGCCGCGGTGGCCGGACCGATCGCGGCGAGAGCGCTTTTTCCCAGCGCGCGCAGATCGAGGCCCAGTGTGCGCATCCGCTCGACAAAGGCGTTAACCCCGGTCGCGCTGGTGAAAATAATCCAGTCGAAGGAGCTGGCGTCGGCGAGCGCCTGATCGAGTTGTTGATAGCTCGAAGGCGGCGCGGATGCGATCGTCGGAAACTCGATCGCGTCGGCGCCGAGCGCGCGCAGGTGGGCGGCGAAGCGCGTCGCCTTCGCGGCCGCGCGCGTTACGACGATCCGCCGGCCAAAGAGCGGCATTCGCTCGAACCAAGCCAGATCTTCGCGCAGCCGTGCGCATTCGCCGACCACGACCACCGCGGGAGCGACGAGTTGCTCGCGCTCAGCTTCGCCGGCGAGGGTCGCGAGGGTGGCGAGGACGGTGCGCTGAGCGGCGGTCGCGCCCCATTGAATCGCCGCAGCCGGGGTCGATTCGGGAAGGCCGGCCGCCGACAGGCGGGCGAGCGTCGCGCGCATCCGCGCCGCCGCCATCAGGATGACGAGCGTCCCGCGCCGGCTGACGGCGCGTGCGAGGTCATCCCAGGGTATAGCTTCGCGCCAGGGAATCGCCTCAGCACGATCGCGCGCTGGCTCCTCATGGCCGGTCACGATGACCACGAACGAACCGTAGTCGCGATGCGTGACCGGGATGCCGGCGAAGGCGGGCACCGCGATCGCGGAGGTGACGCCGGGAACAATCTCGAACGCGATGCCGGCGTCAGCGAGAGCCTCGGCCTCCTCGCCGCCGCGGCCAAAAATAAACGGGTCGCCGCCCTTGAGGCGAACCACCTTTTTGCCTTGACGCGCGCGTTCGATCAGGATCGCGTTGATCGCGTTCTGATCGGCGCTATGTTCATTGCCGCCGCGCTTGCCGGCGTGAATGCGCTCGGCTTCGGCCGGCGCAAGTTTCAGCAACTCCAGCGAAACCAGACTGTCGTAGACGACGACCTCGGCCGCGCCGAGGAGGCGCGCCCCGCGCATTGTGATGAGATCCGGCGCGCCCGGCCCGGCGCCGATCAGATAGACTCTTCCGTAAGCCCTGCCGCGCGATTCAGCCATAATCGTGCTTTCCTGGCCTCAAGCATGACTGCCGCGCGCGCGCCGCGCGAGATCACTCCGTAAGGGTGGCAGGCGTACTCGGCTCGGCGCCTGCCGCGGCGAGCGCCAGAAAATCGGCCAGATGGATGACGCGGACCTTGGCGCCGCGCCGATTTAACTCAGCTGCGATCTGAAACTCACATCCGGGATTCGACAAAATTACATAGTCCGCGCCGGTAGCGAGGATATTGTCGGCCTTGCGCCGCGCCAGCGCCTGCGCCATTGCCGGTTCGGTCAGGTTGTAGCTGCCCGCCGACCCGCAGCAGAGGTCCGCTTCGGGAAGCTCGATCAGCCGCACCCCGGGAATCGACCGCAGCAACGTGCGCGGAGCCTCGCGGACTCCAAGGCCATGCGCCAGATGACAGGAGTCGTGATACGTGACGGTCGCGGGAAACTCCCGCGTGAAGACTTTGGAGCCGTCAAGCATGAGCGAGCTCAGATCGGCGACGCGTGATGCCATCTCCTGTGCGGCGCCGGCTAGTTCCGCGTCATGCTTGAGCCATTCGCCATAGCTCGCGATCACTGCCGAGCATCCCGAGGCCGCCGAGATGATTGCGTCCGCGCCGGAGCGCTTGAATTCGCGAACATTGATTCGCGCGAATTCCAACGCTCGGGCGCGATTACCGTTGTGGATGTCGAGCGCGCCGCAGCAGACCGTCTGCCTAAGCTGTGCGACGCGATAGCCGGCCGCGCGCAGCGCCGCCTCGCTGTTGCGATTCTCCGATGGCGTCAGCACTTGCGCGACGCAGCCATGGTGAACGACGACAGACTTGCTGATCGTGCCGGCGGGTACTGGCGCGGGTGCGATCGCCGGAAAAACCGGCGCGTTGGCTGGATTGAGCGCGGGCAACAATTCGATCCAGTTTCTCAGCCCGGCCGGTGCGAAGCGCTGCAGCAGAGGACGCAAGCCCGCGCGTTCGATCAGCTTCAGTGGTGTGAGCAGGAGCCGCAGCCGGCCGGGGTAGGGGAAAACCGCGCCGATCGCGCGATTGCGCAGGCGCTCGAACAAACTGCGACGCCAATTGCGCTCGACGTAAACCCGCGCCTTCTCGATCAAACGTCCATAGCGGACGCCGGAGGGACACGCCGTTTCGCAGCCGCGGCACTCCAGGCAGAGGTCGAGATGGCGCACGGCGTCGGCGTCGAGTTCGAGAGCTCCCTCCGCCAGCGCCTTCATCAAGTAGATGCGGCCGCGCGGCGAATCCATTTCGGCGCGCGTCAACACGTAGGTCGGGCAGGCCTCGAGGCACAGGCCGCAATGCACGCAGTCAAAGAGCAATTCATAGTCCACGACGTCTTTGATCGGACGCTGCATCGGATTAAGGGTTTCTAGTCGCGGCGCTGATGACGGATTTGGCGCGGATGCCATCTTGATGCTCTCAGAGCCCGCCGACGAAGCAATTCGGATTGAAGACGTTGTGCGGATCGAAAGCGGCTTTGAGCCGCCGCATGAGCGCCAGCGCCGGAGGGGGCGGCGCGTCGAAGATCGCGAGCTCTCGGCGCAGGTTCGCAGGCGCCGCGATCAGGCGCAGATGGCCGCGCGCGCCATGCGCGATAGCACGCCATTTCGCGACGAAACCGCGCTCGCGCTCGAAGTCCTCGGCTGCGCTCCAGAGCTGCGCGACGCCGTTCAATGCATGTGCGCGGAACTCACTCCCACAAGCCTCCAGGCACTGCGCCAGTTCAGCGGGCGGTACAGCGATCTGTGCCGCGATAGCGCCGGGCTCCGGCTCCCGATCACGCAGTGATCGATAGGCAGCGTCCGCTTCGGCGCCTTCGCAGATTCGCGTAGCGGGACCGAGCGTCGTCAACAGAGCTGTCCGCTGATGCTCAACCTCGGGACGGATTCCGCCGAAGCCAGCGAGCAGGGCGAATTTGCCATCCTCGGAAAACTCTCCCGCGCGCTCGCGACTGAGCACCTCGCAATGAAACAGCGCAGCGGCGCGTTCAGACTTTTGCGCGGCTTCGAAAGCTGCGTCGAGCGTAGGGAAGCCTGCGACCGCGAGATGATAGTCGGGCGGAATGGGGCGGGTTTTGCACGCTGCCTCGGTGATGATCCCGAGTGTGCCGAACGAACCGGTCAGCAACTTCATCAGGTCATAGCCGGCGACATTTTTGACGACCCGGCCGCCCGCGTGAACCATCCGCCCGCCGTGCCCGACGAAGCGGATGCCGATCAAGAGATCGCGAATCGTGCCCTCGCTCAGACGCAGCGGGCCGGCCTTCGCGCCCGCAATCAGCGAGCCTAAGGTCGTCAACTCCGGCGCCGGCGGATCGGCGGGTAAGCGCTGTCCACGCTGCGCGGCCATCTGGTTGAAGCTGCCCAGCGTTACGCCCGCCTCGGCGACGACGGTCATATCGTTGGGTTCGTAGGCGACGACCCGGTTCATGCGCGTCAGCGACACGCCCACTGGCACGCGGCTTATGAAGCTCTGCGTACGCATCGCACCGACCGGCGCGAGCGCGATGCGGTCGCGCTCGCATCTGCGGACAATCTCGGCAATCTCTTCCGTGTTTTCAGGTTCGACGACGATCTCAGCGGCCGCAGCTTCCCGCTCCTGGGCGAGGCGCACGCGATCGGCGCCGATCAACGCGGCAAAGTCAGTGGCGAGACGGGAGGCGTCAGGAGGCGGCATCGGATCGGTTCAGAGGGCAACTTGACGCCGCGGCATGGCGACTTCAACGCATCCGCCCGGACGCGGGATCACTTTGTTCGGATTGGAGCGTTCAGCGGGATCGAAGACTCGGCGCAATTCACTCATCACCAGTAGATCGTCTGGCGAGAACAGCATCGGCATCTCATGGATCTTCTCGACGCCGATTCCGTGCTCGCCCGTAAGGCTACCGCCCAGCTCGATACAGGCTGCGAGAATATCATGGCCGGCTGCGATCACGCGCCGAACCTGATCCGAATCACGCTCGTCGTAAAGCACGATCGGATGAATGTTGCCGTCGCCGGCGTGGAAGACGTTGCCGATCTTGAGCTGATGGCGCGCGCTGATCGCGACGATCCGCTCGAGAATCTCCGGCAGGCGGGTGCGCGGCACCACGCCGTCGTGCGTCGCATAGTTGGGCGCGAGCCGTCCGACCGCGCCGAACGCGCGCTTGCGCGCTTTCCACAGCATCGTGCGCTCGTGCTCGTCGCGCGCCAGGCGGACCTCGCGCGCGCCGCCGGCCCGCATCAGTTCGCGCACCTGCACCGCGTGCTCCTCGATTCCCGCAGCGAGCCCGTCGAGTTCGATAATCAGGACCGCGCCGGCATCGGTTGGCAGCCCCACCGCGAATGCTTCCTCGACCGCGCGGATGATCAGCCGGTCCATCATCTCGATTGCGCCCGGAATGATCCCGTGCGCGATAACCGCCGAGACCGCGTGCGTGGCGGCCGCGACCTCGTCGAATACGGCGAGCATCGTGCAATGCGCCTCAGGTGCGCGCGAGAGCCGCAGCGTCGCCCGCGTGACGATGCCCACGGTGCCCTCTGCGCCGACCACGGTGCCGACCAGATCGTAGCCGCAGAGTTCCTCCGCTGGACCGCCGAGCTCGACGATTTCGCCGTCGGGCAGGACCAGTTCGAGGCCGAGGACGTGATTGGTCGTGACGCCGTATTTGAGCGTGTGCGGCCCGCCCGAATTCTCCGCGATATTGCCCCCGATCGTGCACGCCGCCTGCGACGACGGGTCGGGTGCGTAAAAATAGCCCGCCGCCTTCACTGCGTTGGTGACGTTGAGGTTGACTACGCCGCTTTCGACCTCGATGCGCCGATTGGCCAGATCAATCTCGAGGATGCGATTCATGCGCGAGGTGCAAATCATGATTGGCGCGTCGAGCGGCAGGCAGCCGCCCGACAATCCGGTGCCGGCGCCGCGCGGCACGAAAGCGATTCCGTGACGGTCCAGGATGCGCAGCACAGCGCTGACGTCGGCAGTCGAACGGGGCCGCAGCAGCAGCTCCGGGATGCTCTTCTCCATCGTCCAGCCGTCGCACTCGTAGACCTTGAGTTCGCTCGGGCGCGAAACGATTCCGTCGGCGCCGAGGATTTCCCGCAAGCCGGCGACGACATCGGGTGTGATGGGGCTGTGCCGTTCCATCTGCATCGGCGGCCACTCTAGCATGAACCAGGGGAAGCCCGGCCAGCCAGGTAGTCGGTGCTTTGCCTTCAGGCCTTGAGCGGGAATAATAACGCGGCGGACGTTGAGCGCGTTGGCGGATGATTCGTCACGCGGCCGCTTCGCAGCGCTCGACAAGGGAGATGTAATCTGTGCCGATTTCCATTCCTGAACTTAATCCGGCCGCGCGCATCCTGCTCGGCCCCGGCCCCTCGAATATTCATCCGCGCGTGATGAAAGCGCTGCTGTCGCCGGTGGTCGGTCATCTCGATCCGGACTTCGTCAAAATCATGGAAGAGATCAAGACTCTCCTGCGCGAGACTTTCCAGACCGCCAACGACATCACTTTTCCAGTCTCGGGTACTGGCTCGGCCGGGATGGAGACGGCGCTCGTCAACCTGATCGAAGACGGCGATGAAGTGATCGTCGGGGTCAACGGGGTCTTTGGCGAGCGCGCGGCCGACGCGGCCGGCCGCCTCGGCGCCAAGGTCACCCGAGTCGAGGCGGAATGGGGCCGCATCGTCGAGCCGGAGCGTCTTGAAGCGGCGCTCAAGGCGGCGCGCAAGCCGAAATTACTCGTCGTGGTCCATGCCGAGACTTCGACCGGGGTCTATCAGCCGGTCGCTGAGTTGGGCGGGATATCGCATCGCCACGGCGCGCTTTTTCTGATGGACGCCGTCACCTCGCTCGGATGTGTCCCGGTCGAGATCGATCGCTGGCAGGTTGACGCCTGCTATAGCTGCACGCAAAAAGGCATCGGCGCGCCGCCGGGACTCGCGCCTGTAACCTTCAGCAGCCGCGCGATGCAGGCTGTGCGTGAGCGGCGCAGCAAGTGCCGTTCCTGGTATTTCGATCTCGCCGCCATCGAGCGCTATTGGGGCGCCGACCGCGTCTATCATCACACCGCGCCGATCACGATGAATTACGCGCTGCACGAAGCCTTACGCCTTATCGCGGAGGAGGGGCTCGAAGCGCGCTTCAAACGCCACCTGGTGAACTCGAATGCGCTCAAGGCGGGAGTCGTTGCGATGGGTCTCGAGCTCGCCGCTCAGGTTGGTCACCGCCTGCCGCAACTGACCGCGGTGCGCGTGCCCAACGGCATCGACGACGCGCAAGTGCGCGGCGACCTGCTGCGCCTGTTCAACATCGAAGTCGGCGCCGGGCTGGGGCCTTTCAAGGGCAAAGTCTGGCGCATCGGCCTGATGAGTGAGTCGTCGCGCCGCCAGAACGTGACGCTGGTTTTGAGCGCGCTCGAGACGATCCTTAAAAGGCAGGGGATGGAGCTGGCAGGCGGCGCAGCGCTCGCCGCGGCCGATCGCGCATATCGCGCAGCATCATGAACTTCAAAACGGCCGTATCAAGACCAGCGCGAGAATCAGCAGCAACAGCAGGCTGACCACGCCGTGGAGGATCGAGAATTCGCGGCGGGTCGCCGAGCCCGGCGCGCTTTCGAGTGCGACGACGCGGCGGTACAGCCTGAAGTGGCATCCGAGCATGATCAATACCAGTAGCAGCTTGGCGTGCAGCCAGCCCTCTGTGAGCACGATCGGCTCCGTCATGATCGCGCCGATGCCAAAGAGGATCGTGACGGCGGCGCCGATTGTCGCGCCGACCCCGAGCAGCCGTCGCGCCGCGACGATCAGCGCTTCGCGCGCCGCACCGACTTCGTCGGCTACGCGCGCCATCAGGCTGCTGACCACGAGCAGGCTGCCGACCCAGAAGACGACGCCGAATAGATGAAGAACGAGAATCTTGGTTAGCGTAACGCTTCTCCCGATGCGGCGGGGTCGATGCCGCCGGCAATTACGAGCGCGATAATCGCGGCCAACGCGCCGCCGATGTAGGCGGATAGCGGCCCGCTCGTATCGTAGAGGATCCCCGCCACGATCGGACCGACGATCCGCGCCAGCGCCAGCGCCGACTGGTTCACACCCAGCACCTCGCCTTGCAGATGGCGTCCCGAGCGCTTCGAGATAAGGCTCGCGATCGCCGGGTTCGCAAAGCCGTAGCCGAGCGCCAGCAGGGCGAGCAGCACGAGCAACATTGCGGACGAGCGAAAGCTCGCCAGCGGCGCCATGCCGATCGCAAACAGCAGCAACCCCACGCGAATCAGGCGTTTCTCGCCGACCAACTTGACCAGTTTTCCCAGCAGATACCCTTGCGTAACCGCCTGAACTACTCCTGCGAAGGCAAACAGGCCACCAACCCCGGCTGCGTGATAGCCATACAGCAGCGGTGCTATCAGGGCGAAGGTGGTTTCAAAGATCGCCATCGCAAACGTCGCGAGGAAAGCGATTAGGAAAAATCGCGCCAGCCGATGACGCGCGAGCTGACGCGGCAAAATCATCAGCGGCTGCGCCAGATGGCTCCAGTGAAACGGCTCGGCCCCGGTGCTTCGATGTGATTCCGGCAGCGACGTTGCGGCAAAAATCAGGTTAGCGAAAGTGATCGCCGCGGCGACGAAAGCCGGCACGCGCAGACTCGAATGGCCCAGCAGCCCGCCGATCGCCGGCCCCAGCACGAAGCCCAGGCCGAAAGCGGCGCCGATCATCCCCATCCCATGAGTGCGCTCGGTCTCGGTAGTTGTATCCGCCACATAGGCCTGCGCGGTCGAAACCGTCGCCGCGCAGGCGCCATGCACGCCGCGTGAAAGGAGCAGCCAGACGAATGAATTGGCGAAGCCATAGATGAGATAGCTGACCGACGAACCGAGCAGGCCCAGCATGATGATCGGGCGGCGGCCGACGCGGTCGGAGATGCGGCCCAGAATCGGCGCCGCCAGAAACTGCATCAGCGAATAGATCGACAGAATCATTCCGATCTTGAAGGCCCCAATTCCCATCCGGGCGGCATACATCGGCAGGAAAGGGATCACGATGCCGAAGCCGAGCAAATCGACAAAGACTGTCGCAAACAGCACCGCCGTCGGTGCACGCGGGCGCACCGACGCCGATCGGGCAGATTCGAGAAATTCCGGAACTGACATGTGAGGGCGCTTCAAACTAACGCGGTTGAAACAAAATCCTATGCCGTCGTGGCAGTCAAGCCGCTGGCGGCGCAGCGCTCATGCCGCTGGCCGGATCGATACGCTAGAGTGTATGGATCAGCAGCATTAGTGAGGTGAACGAACCGATGGCGCAAAGCAAAAAATCCAAAGTGGCGGTAGTGGTGGGAGTCGGCGCCGGTACCGGCGCATCACTCGCGCGACGTTTCGCGAGTGACTACGCGATCGCGCTGATCGCGCGCAACGGCGATTATCTGCGCAGCCTTGGCGACGAGCTTCGTGCGGCCGGCGGTGACGCGCTGGAGGCTCCGGCGGATGTCGGAGACGCCTCGGCGGTGGCCGCAGCCTTCGCCACTATTCGCGAGCGCCTGGGCGACCCTGACCTGCTGCTTTACAACGCCGGCAGCGGCACGTGGGGCACTATCGCCGAAATAACGCCCGCGCAATACGAGGCTGATTGGCGGGTCAACGCCTTCGGCGCTTTTCTCTGCGCGAAAGAAGTGGCGCCCGCGATGATCAAGCGGGGCGCCGGTGCGATGCTCTTTACGGGCGCGACCGCGGGCGTCAAAGCTGGTGCGAAATCGGTCTCTTTCGGTCCAGCCAAGTTCGCGATGCGCGGGCTGGCGCAGTCCTTGGCGCGCGACCTCGGACCGCGCGGCATCCACGTCGTCTGGATCAATGTCGATGGCGCGATCGCGATTCCGCGCGTGCGCGAGCGCTATCCGCAGATGAAGGATGAGGACATGCTCAAGCCCGACGCGATTGCGGAGACCTACTGGCATCTCGCCCATCAGGATCGCAGCGCCTGGACGATGGAGCTCGAAGTCCGACCGTTCAAGGAAAAATTCTGAGCGGCGGCCTCAACTGACGGCCTTCACGATGACGCCCTGGAAGAAGGTCTGTGACCGTCCATCAGCGGTTTTGATCACCAGCGAGCAGACGTAATTTCCCGGATTTGCATAGGTATGAAAAATGTAAAGTTCGGGTGGCAGTGACGAGACGGTGCCGTCGCCGAAGTTCCACTGGTAGGTCAGGAACCCGACGTCCTCCGGGTCATTGGCCAGCACAAAAAATCCCACCTTTAGGGGTGCGTTGCCGTAGGGCGGCGAGACCATCATGGAACCCGTGATCGGCTGAAGAATAGGAACTTTGGCCATCGGCGCGGGGTTATCGTCGGGCTGATCGGACGCAGACGAGCTCATAGCTGCGGGGCCGTTTCCGCCGCCATTAGAGTCAGACTCCTGTGCTGAGGCGCAGGGCATCCGTCCCAGACCGAGCAGCATAATCGCGCCGACGCCGACGATGATCCGCAACCGCTGCAATTTTATCGCATTAATCAGCGTACGAGGCATCGCTTACTGCATGATGATCCCGCCATCGGGATGAAGGATCGAGCCGCTGAAGTAACTGCCTTCCTCGCTTGCCAGAAACAGCGCGGTATTCGCCACATCCTCGGGCCGACCAATCCGGCCCAATGGCACTTGACGCACCACGCGGTCGGCTTTGCCGGCCGCCTGCAAATCCTTGGTCATCGGCGTATCGATCACTCCGGGTCCGATCGCATTCGCGGTGATTTTGTAGCGCCCCAACTCCAGCGCCATGCACTTCATCAGCATCCAGACCCCGGCCTTGCTTACGCAGTAATCTCCGGAACCCTTCAATGGAACTTTGGCCGCGCCCGACGAGATCGCAATGATGCGACCGCCGCGTCCCTGCTCGATCATTTTACGCGCAACCGCCTGGCAGGTGAGAAAGACGCCGTCTAGATTGATCGCCAGCACCTTGCGCCACTCCTCGAACGGCAGCTCATTCAGGAACTTCGGCTTCACCTTACCCTCGCCGTAATTTGCCGCGGAAACCCCGGCGGCTGCCAGCACGATATCGATTCCGCCGAGTTCCTTCGCGGCCAGATCAACCATCGCCTGAGTCTGCCCCGGATTGCTGACGTCGACTTGGACCGCGTAGGCCTTGCGCCCGAGCTTGCGGACCTCTGCTGCGGTCTCCTCCGCCGCCGACGTCTGCCGGTCCGCGATACAGACGTTAGCGCCCTCCTGGGCAAAGCGGATTGCGCTGGCGCGGCCGATCCCGCTGGCGCCGCCGGTGATCAGCGCGTTCTTACTGTCAAGTCTCAGACTCATTGATCTAACTCCCTGAGTCGACAAATGCTCTCGCCGGTCTTCGTGCGAGGCGTGCGCAATTTGTTAGCACGATCGCTTTGCTGTGTGAAACTCAGTGCGCCAGGGGGTCCGTCACTTTCTGGTTTGCGCGGAGTCGCCGCTCGATTAGGCTATCTCCTCATGCCTCAAGAACCCGCGGCTACCGCCGCAGCGGCGCCGATCAGCCGCTACGCCCAACTCAACGGCCTGCGTCTGCATTACTTCGATTGGGGTGGCGACGCCGCGGACCGCATCTTCGTCCTGTGCCACGGTGGCTCGGCCCATGCGCACTGGTGGGATCACGTGGCGCCGCAGCTCAATCGTTACGGGCGGGTGCTTGCTCTCGACCTGCGCGGTCATGGCCTCAGCACATGGACAGAGGTTTACGGCGCCGGCAATCACATCAGTGACGTCAAGGCGTTCCTCCGCGATCACCTCGGCCGGCCGGTCGTGCTCGTCGGCCATTCGATGGGTGGCGAGGTCGCCCAGCGCGTCACTGCCGATTGCCCGGAATTGGTCATCGCTCTGATCCTGGTCGATTCTCCGCACGGCGGTCCGCCACTGCTCACGCGCCTCAAGTGGCGATGGAAGTGGCGTAAACAGCATCTTGGGCGTCCGGAGTTTCGCACCCCGGAAGAGCTGGTCCGCAGATTTCGCCTGTCGCCGCCCGGCGATAATCTCTCGCGCGAGCGACTGGCCGACCTCGCGCTCAAAGGCGCTGAGCGATTGCCGAACGGCAACTGGGCGTTTCGTTTCGATCCGAAAACTCGCAAAATGCTCCCCGGATGGAAACGTCATCTGCGCTTTCCGCTGAAAAATATCCGCGTACCGACTTTGATTCTGCGCGGCGAGCATAGCACCCTCTTGACTGCGCGGGTTGCACGCACCATGCATCGGCGGATTCCAGGCTCCCGCTTCAAACAGATTCCCGACGCCCATCATCACGTCCCGCTCGACAACCCGGCGGCTACTGCCGCGGCAATTATCGAGTTTGTCGAGATACTGGACGAATCGACGCCGAGCCGCGCCAGCAGCCTGTCCTGAGTCCTTCGCGAAGGAAGTCCCGCGAACCAGGTCAAACGCTAGACAAGTCGGTTTCAGGCCCGGCTGACGAAAATCACTCGGGCAGCTTGGTCGCCAGCACCTCCTCGGCACGCGCTTGCCGCCATTGCTTGAGTCGCTGGCGCAAGTCGCCGTCGCCAAGCGCGATAATCGACGCGGCAAACAGCGCGGCGTTGATCGCGCCCGGGCGGCCAATCGCCATGGTCGCGACCGGCGTCCCCTTGGGCATTTGCAGAATCGACAGGACCGAGTCGAGACCCGCGAGCGAAGTCGAGGGAATCGGTACGCCAATCACCGGCAGTGCGGTGATTGCCGCGAGCATCCCAGGCAGCGCGGCGGCGCCACCGGCGCCCGCGATAATCGCGCGCAAGCCGCGCTCCTCGGCGCGCCGCGCATATTCGACGGTCAGATCGGGCGTGCGATGCGCCGAAATGACGCGGGTCTCCTGCTCGACTCCCAGCTCGGTAAGCAGGTCGCCGGCGGCGCGCATGATTTCGTAATCAGTGGCGCTCCCCATCAGGATTCCGACGCGCGGACTTTTGCTCATTTTGCGCTCATTTTGCTCATTGGAATTCGGGCTTTCAGGTTATGATGCGGGGATAATTATGAATGTACGTCAATAGATCAAGTCAGACGCGCACCAGCCATTCACTGAGGTCCAGTGACAACGTCGCGCCGTCGCTGAGGATCAGGCTTTTCGGCGAGCGGCGCAGCTCGAGCTTCGCGACGTCGAGTCCGCGCGGCAGTATGTAGATCGGCTCACCCGCGGTCATCGAGACGATCCGCACGCGCTCCTCGCCGTGCCGCTCCGCGCCGGAGACCTCGTAAGGATTCAAGTGGAACGGAAAGCCGCGCACGCGCAGCGTCGCCGTGTCGTAATCTTCGACGACCCCGACGAATAGCCGCGTATTGTCGTCCTTGAAGAGGCGGCGGTCGATGATCAGCATCCGATCGCCATTCCGTATCGTTGGCATCGCGCTTCCTTCCTCTCGACTTTCAAGCGGCGCTGACCCCGATTTTACGCATCGCGATGTCAGGATGCGACGGCAGCGCGGGATAATCGATCCGGCCTTTTCTACGCGGCGCGCATCTGCAAAACTTAAAGATTGTTTCAGGACTCCCGTGCTGACAGTTGACAAAATCTCCAAGTTTTTCGGCGGCCGCATCATTTTTGACGCGGTGAGCTGGGCGATGCCCGATGACGGCCGCGTCAGCCTGGTCGGCCTCAATGGCGCGGGCAAATCGACCCTGCTCAAGATCATCGCCGGCGTGATCGAGCCGGACGGCGGGCGCATCAGCCGGCCGCAGCGCGCGCAAATCGGCTACTTGCAGCAGGATGCGCCGGAGATGGCCGGGCGTTCCGTGCTCGACGAGACCCTTTCGGCGCTGGCCGAGATGCGCGCAATCGACGCGCGCCGCGTCGAGCTTGAACTGATTCTCGCGCGCGAGCACTCCGGGCCCATCCATGACGCGGCGCTAGATGAGCTCGGCGACGTCCTGCACGAACTCGAGCGCCACGACTTTTACACGGCCGATAGTCGCGCCACCGCAGTCCTCTTCGGGCTGGGCTTCACGGCCGCCGACCTTGAACGCGATGTCAGCGAATTTTCCGGCGGCATCCGGATGCGTATCGCACTGGCGAAATTGCTGCTGCAACGCCCCGACTTCATGATGCTCGATGAGCCGACGAATCATCTGGATATCGAGGCGCGCAACTGGCTCGAAGACTATCTTGACGCCTACGAGGGCGGCATCATCCTGGTTTCGCACGATCACTATTTTCTCGATCGCGTCACGCGCCGCACGGTCGAAGTCTCGCGTGGCGCGCTCACCGAATACGCGGGCAACTATTCCTACTACCTGCAGGAGCGCGAGGTCCGCTTCGCAGCGGAAATCGCCGCATATGAGAAGCAGCGCGACGAGATCGAGCACATGGAGGCTTTCATCAGCCGCTTCCGCTATCAGGCGAGCAAAGCCAAGCTGGTCCAGAGCCGTATCAAGCAACTCGAAAAAGTCGAGCGTCTCGAATCACCTGCAGGCCTCGAAAAGCCGCCGACCATCAATTTTCCTTCGAGTGAACGCAGCGCGCGTCGGGTGTTTGAGCTCACCGACGTGGTCAAGCGCTACGGCGCTCTTACGGTCTACGACGGCGTCAGCCTGACGGTTGAACGCGGCGCGCGCATCGCATTGGTCGGCCCCAACGGCGCCGGCAAATCGACCATGATCCGCCTGATGGCGGGAGTGGACGACCTCACGGCCGGCCGGCGCCAGGTTGGCGACCGCGCGCAGATTGGCTACTTCGCCCAGAATCTTGCCGATGCGCTCGACTATGATCGCACCGTGTTCGAGGAGTTGAGCCACTCAGCGCAAGGGATGACGACCACCGAGATCCGCAACCTGCTGGGCGCATTGCTCTTCTCGGGCGACGACGTCAACAAGCGGGTCGGCGTTCTTTCCGGCGGTGAGCGCGCACGCCTTGCGCTCTCCAAGGTGCTCGCCCATCGCAATAATTGTCTGTTGCTCGACGAGCCGACTAACAATCTCGACATCATCGCAAAGGAGGCCCTGCTCGAGGCGCTGCGCCGCTTCCCCGGAACCGTCGTGATCGTCAGCCACGACCGCCATATCCTCAACCAGCTCGTGACCGAGGTCATTGAAGTCGGTCACGGCCACACCACGAGCTATCTCGGCAATTACGACGAATACCTGGCGAAGAAATCCGCCGAGGAGCTGGCCCAAGCCCGCAAGCCGCCTGCACCGAAGCCTGCGCTACCGGCCGCCGAAGCTGCTCCGCCGCCGGTCGCTATTCCAGTTGCCAAAGGCGAATCTCGCAACGGCGCTCATCCGCCGCGCCAGCTCGATCGCGAAGCCCAGCGCGCGCAGGCCCGCATCGCCAAACAGCGCGGCCAGCTCGAGAGCGAAATCGAAAAGAAAGAGACCGACCGCGCCGCGCTCGCGCTCGAGATGAATGATCCGAACTTCTATCTCACGCGCAAGGACGCCAACGATCTCATCGCACGTTACGAACGACTCGGCCGCGAAATCGACGGCCTTTACGCCCAACTGGTCAGTTGCGAAGTCCAATTCCGCTCCGCGTAGCGCGTGGCTGCGCGCCCGATTAAACTCCCAATCGTGACCGACGCAATTGCGGTGTCGCCCGAGTCGTGGATCGCGGCTCGCGTAGCCAAGTGCTGGCCCGGCGCGCGCTCGCGCGCGCTGGTCGCAATCAAGGGCGACGCCTCGAGCCGTCGTTTCTGGCGCGTCGGCATCGAGACGACCGGGCTTCACGATGCAAAGACAAACGATGTCCCGGCGACCGCGATCGCGATCGACCTCGGTCCCGACGATCTACCCCTCTACGTCCATGCGTTGCGCCTGTTGCCGGAGCCGCTCCCAGAGCCACCCTGGTTAAGCGTTCAGCGGTTCCTCGAAGCCATTGGCGTTGCCGTGCCGCGTCTTTATGCCGCCGATCTCGACGCGCGGATGTTACTGGTCGAAGATGTCGGCGAGCTTGCGCTGTTTGACGCGGCGCAGCGTGGCGACGCCGCCGATTTGTACCGGCTGGCGATCGATCAACTTCTACGCTTCCATCTTGAGGGTACGCGCCGGCTCGAGCCCGACTTCATCGCAGCGCGCGTCGCGTATGACGAACGCCTCTTTCGCTGGGAGCTCGAGCAATTCCTCGAATTGGGCGCCGCCGCGGCCCCGGGCGTTTCGCGCGCTGCGATCATGCCGGAGCTCGACGAGCTTGCCGCGCGGCTGGGGCGGCTGCCGCGGGTTTTCTCCCATCGTGATTACCATGGCCATAACCTGTTCGTGCAGTTCGCATCTGAGGGCGCCTCGCGGTTGCGCGTGATCGATTTTCAGGACGCCCTGATGGCGCCGGCTGCTCAGGACCTCGCTGTGCTGCTGACCACCCGCGACACCGCGCGCATCATTGCGCCGCGAACCGAGCAGCGCGTGCTCGATTACTATCACGCGACGCTGATTCGCCGCGCTGCGACCGCGATGCCGCTGGCGGACTTCCTGGTGAGCTACCGGCTCTGCGTGATCCAGCACGCGCTCAAGGTCATTGGCCGCTTTAGCTACCTGGAGCGCAACGGCAAGCGCGGCTACGCACGCTACATCCCCGACGCCATCGCCCAGGCCCGCCGGATGCTCGCGCAGAGCCCGGAGTTCCCGGTACTGCGTGCGGGCTTACGTGAATAACCGAGTTGCGGGAACCTGATGAAAGCCCTGGTGTTGTCCGCCGGCTATGGCGAGCGTTTGCGTCCGCTCACCGAGACGACGCCCAAGCCGCTGCTCGAAGTCGGCGGCCGGCCCCTGATTCACTATCCCCTGCTGATGTTGCGTGCGGCGGGCGTCCGTGAGGTTGCGATCAATGTCCATCATATGGCCGCACAAATCGAAAGTGCCCTCGGCGATGGACGAACGCTCCAACTCGCGATTACCTACTCACGCGAACCTGCGTTACGTGGTACCGGCGGACCACTGCTTGACCTCACTGACTATTTCGCGGGCGAGCCGTTCATCATCGTCAACTGCGACACCGTCATGGACCTTGATCTTGTCCGCATGATCGAGTTCCATGACACGCTCGGCGGACTCGCGACGCTGGCCCTGGGCGCCGCCGGCGATCCGGAAGCCTACAGCCGCATCGAGATCGACGCTGCCAGACGCATCCGCCGGATGCGTCTGCTGAAGGGACGGACGCGCGGCGAGTTCGCTGACTATCCTGCCACTCTGAGCGAGGAGATCGCGCTCGCGCTGACGCCATATATGTATTGCGGCGTGATGATTTGCGCCCCGGCTATCCTCGCGGCGATGCCGTCGAAGCCGTCCTTCAGCTTGATCAGCGATCTACTGGCGCCACTGGTTGCACGGAAGTTGATGGGTTTTGTCCACGCCGGCTTCTTTCGCACGGTCGACGATCTCACGGGCTATAACGAGCTGCGCGTCGAATTCGCAGCAGCCCCACCCCCGCTGCGATTTCTTCGCGGGGTTCCCAAAACCTGTTGATACCCGAGTAGTTAATCGGGACGATTGCGGTCGGCCACCTTCTCTGTGAGAAAGGCGGAAAGGTCGCGCACGCCGTCGGCGCACACTTCGTGACCACAATCATACTCGCGAAAGGTCACCGCGGCCCCGAGCTCGCGCAGCAACTCGACAGACTTGCGCGCCCGCGACATCTCGAGCATCTCATCGGCACGTCCGTGTTGCACCATTATGGGCAATTTCGCGATAGCGTCGCGTTTGGTCGCGCGCTCGAACAGAAAATCCGGAAACGCGGTCGAAATTCCGACCAGCGCTGCGAACTTGTCCGGCCAGCGCATCGCGAGGTTGTACGCAATCATCCCACCCTGACTGAAGCCCACCAGGACAATCTTGCTCCGTTCGATCGGGTAGCGTCCGCACGCCTCATTGATGAAATCGCGTAGCTCGTCCACTGCCGCATCCACCTTTTCCGTATCCGGCTTGGCCCCCGGCCGTGTCTCATACCAGCCGAACCCATTGATCGCACCGATCTCGACGTTGTGGCGGCCCTGCGGACAGATAGCCAGGAACCGGCCGTCGCTGATGAACGGGGCGATCCCATGCAGGTCCAGTGCGTTCGAGCCCCAGCCGTGCATCGCCAGGATTGTCGGGAAAGGACCTTCCCCAGCGGGTTCGTAGAGCGCATGCAAGAGTTTCATCCGGTTGATCTCCTTTGTTCACGCCTTCGCATCATACACGAGCAGAGCCGAAGGCGTAGTCGTCAGACGAATCCGCAAGGTGTGTCAAGAATAAAACCCCCTCCGCGCCGAGCCGCCATCTGATCCGTCTGACTCGCATATCACACGCGCGTCGCCGCTGTGTTAATCTCGCGCGGATGCGGAAGCTGGAGCCACACTCTTGATGCGATCGCTCGGCGCGAAAATCTTGCCGTGGAGCCGTATCGGCCCGGCTGTGACGGCGACGATCGCTTGCGCTGCGATCCTCGGCCTCGTCGCCCCCAACGTCGCGGCCGACGATCTGCCGGCGGTCTCGTCTTTGAGCGACAAACTCGCGGGGGTTGTTGCCGGCGCGATCCTCGCCGCGCTCGTCCTTTACGCCCTCTACACTGCCGCGAAACCGCTGATTACATCACGAGACCGCAGCTTCGCGCGTGCGATGCTCCTGCTCGCGGTCTTGTGGCTCGTCAAATCTGTGGTGGTCGCTTTCTCGCCCGGCTTCCGCGTCGATGTCGGCACCTTCGAAGCCTGGGCGCTGGACATCGCGCAAAACGGCCCCTCGAGTATGTACCGCTCGGGCTTCTTCCTCGATTATCCGCCCGGCTATCTCTACGCCCTATGGGTGGCCGGCGCCGTTGCTCACTTCCTCGGCGCGACCGATCCCGTGTTGCGGGTGATTGTCGAAACACCCGCACTCGCCGCCGACTTTTTTCTCGCCGCGCTGATGTTTGTGATCGTCCGTCGGCGCGCCAGTGCCTCCGCTGCGTGGCTCGCGATGATATTCGTTGCTTTCAATCCCGCTTTGCTCTTCGACACAGTGCTGTGGGGCCAAAGCGACTCAGTGCTTACGCTTGCGATGCTGCTGAGCGTCGCGATGATGCTCGAGGATGAAGTCGAGCTGGGCTGGAGTCTGGCGGCGTTGGCGCTGCTGATCAAACCGCAGGCCCTGATGTTGTTGCCGGTGCTGGGGTTCTGGACTCTGCGCAAAACTGCCTATCAGCAGTGGCTCCGAGCAGCGCTGGCTTTTGCCGCCGTGATAGTCATCGGGGCCGCGCCCTTTCAACCAGGACACCCGTGGGACTGGCTGCCAAACCTTTATATTTCGACGGCGGCCTATTACCATGAGACCAGCGTCAATGCGTTCAATCTTATGGCGCTGCTCGGCGGTCTGCGTCAAAACGACGCCGAAACCATCTTCGGGATTTCCTACTTTGCACTCGGGATGCTATTGCTGGCGCCGTTGTACGCGGGGTTGCTCTGGCCGCTGTGGCGCAATCCAACGCAACGCAACCTCCTGGCCACGGCGTTCCTTGCGCTGTTCGGATTCTTCCTCGTCGCGCCGCGCATGCATGAGCGATATGTCTATTCCGCGGTTGTCTTTGCGATTCCGCTCGCGATCCAGGAAACCCCGATGCTCTTGGTCTTCGGGCTGGTCACCTTGACCGGCCTCTTCAATCTGGCCTACGTCCTACACACCCTCAACACCACGGTCTTTTTCGAAGCTCGCGACGGCCCGGCGATGGCCGCTTCATTCATTAACTGCGCCGCCTTCGCGGTTGCCGCAATCTATGGATTGTCGTCCGAACGCACGCTCGCGGCCGAAGGACCGTGGTCTCAACGCCCGATCGCGATACGATCACGGGCGGCCGCGGGGTTTTCACGTCACCTCGATTTTGGCGCGGCTCCGCCGGAGACTTTTGCCCCATTTCCCTGGATCCGCCTCGACACGCTTATTGTCGGAGTGATTACGCTGATCGCCGCCGGGCTCCGCTTTTGGCATCTGGGCCATCCGCCCGAAATAGTTTTCGACGAAGTACACTTCGTCGGTCAGGCGCGCCACTACCTTCATGGCGAACCCTTTCTCGACCCTCATCCGCCGCTCGCCAAACTCGGTATCGCGGCCGGCATCCTGCTTTTCGGTGATCATCCCTGGAGCTGGCGTATAGCCAATGCCCTTACTGGCACTATCCTGGTCGCTGTGACGTATGTCTTGGGGCGACGGATGTTTCGCGCGCGCCTCGCCGCAACCCTGGGCGCGGTTCTCGTCGCGCTTGACGGATTTTTTCTCGTCGATTCGCGAATTGGTTGTATCGATATCATTTACGTTACGCTCGCCGCGATCGCCTACTGGCTACTCTTTGTGATCATCCAGACGCCCACGCTGAAATGCCGCCGCAGTCTCCTTATACCACTCGGTGTAGTGCTCGGTCTCTGCCTTGGCGCGAAACTCTACGTCCCCGCGATCACTTTTTTGGTCGTTACGGGATTTGTCGGCTTCACTCTCTGGCGTCCGGAAGCAGCCGCGAACGAAGGCCGCGCAGCCATTGCGAATCCTCGGCGCTTTCGCCACGTTACCGGCGCAACGCTCATGCTTGGCCCGATTGCCGCGATCTTTTACATTGCCTCTTTCACGCCGCATTACACACTCGGATGGTGGGGCGGGATCGCTGATCTCTTCCACTACTACAAAGATATAATCTGGTACGAGAAAAGCGTCTCCACGGCGACGCATCCTTACGCGTCGCCGTGGTGGAGCTGGCCGCTGATGCTGCGGCCGGTGGCTTATTGGCAAGACTTTCCGCCGACCGGCAACATCGTCGCGACCATCTGGGGTGCGGGCAACCCATTGACCTGGTGGGGTGTGATTCCGGCGATGACGATCACTGCTGTACGCGGACTCGAACGTCCTAGTATTGATCGAACGTTTATAGTTGTCGCATTTCTCGCCTACTATGTAATCTGGATTCCAATCGGCCGCATCCTTTTCCTGTATCATTATATGCCGTCAGTCTACATTGGCTATCTTGCGCTGGGCGCGGTTCTCGCCGATCTTTACTTTGATAAAAGCGAGTTCTGGGAATCTTTTGTGATCCTTTTTACCATCTGTGTCGCGGCGATAGTCGGCCTTGGACACATGTGTGGTGTTTATGATCCGGGCTGGTTCCCGAGGAACCTGCAATTAGCTGCCGGCCTTCCTGTCGCTGCGGTGCTGGTCGCAGTGTATTTCCTGCTGATTCTGAAAAGCCGGAACGCGTCACACTTCGTGTTTTTCGCGTTCGTGGGCGCATCGCTGCTGCTGTTCTTGTACTATTTGCCAATCTGGCTTGGAACGCCGGTCGCCCGGCAGGGTTATTACGCCCGCATGTGGTTTGAAGGGCCGGGATTACGCAATTGGATATGAGTAGGCGCGAAGGGATAGTATGGTGGCGCTTGGTCGCTTTATCCTTGATCGCGTTGGTTGCTGCACTGCTGGGCACGGCAAGGAACGGCCGGGCGGAGACCAATCTCCTGCACAACGGCGATTTCAGCGTGGGTTCCGAGGATTCGGTCGATGGCTGGCGGACTGACGCCTGGATCCAGAGTCCCGACACCACGGATTATCATTGGATTCGACCTGCTAACGGCACAAGCGGCGAAATCGAGCTGCTCACTCATCATGACAACGACGCGCGTTGGCTGCAGCCGGTCAGTCTCGGGCCGGGCTGGTATCGCATCAGCGCCGAGGTAAAGACAGTGAAGGTGTTGACTTTCTTCACCGGCGCCAACGTCAGCATTCTGGAGGACGGCATCACCTCAGCCGACTTGCGAGGCGATCACAATTGGACCCCGCTCAGGCTCTTTCTAAAGATCGGACCGCGGGGCGCAGATATTGACGTCTGTATGCGTCTGGGTGGCTATGCCAACCTCACACGCGGACAAGCCTTTTTTCGCAATGCCCGCATCGAGCGAGTTTCCGCACCCGCTCCGGGCACGCCCTACGTCTTCGATCTTGACGCGATTCGCAAGCAGGAAGTGACGGGCCCGATAGGTCGTCCATGGACTTTGGCCGCTACCTTGATGCTGCTCGCGGCTCTTGCAGTTCTGGGATGGTCGTTGCTATCGGAGCCGCCGAGGCGGATAGCGAAAGCGCCGACCACTCCAATCAATAAGAGCAAAGCCGGTGGCCGGTAAGACGCTAGCCGCGCCGGCGGCTTCGAGTACACGACAACCTGCTCAGGCGCTCGAGCGCGCACTCTTCTGGATTCCGTTTCTCAGTTTTGCCTATTTCTATCAGGGCGCCGACCAAAGCACCGGTGCGCGTTTCGACCTGATGCGCTCGATCGTCGAACGCCGCATACTCTGGATCGACGGCTATTGCGGCTACAACACCGCGGACATCATCTCCTTTGCGGGTCATTACTACTCAGTCAAGGCGCCCGGTGGTTCATTCTCGGGCCTGCTCCAGTGGCTACTATTCAGTTCGCTCTTCTCGCCATTGATGCCGCATCACGAGGCGCTATACTGGGCGCTCGCGACGTGGCTGACAATAGTTTGTTCGACAAGCTTGATCGTCGCGTTCTCCTGCGTAGCAATGTACCGCCTCATCATTCATTTCGGCGGTACCTCCGCGCGCGCCGTCGCTTGCGCCCTGATTATGCCGTTCGCAACAATAATGTTTCCTTATGCGACAGAAATGACGGGCGAACCGATCGCAGGCGCTTGTATACTGATTGGGCTTTATCTGATTGCGAGTCAACGGCCCGAAGATGAGGCCGGCCGCATGATGGTCGCGGGGGTGCTTGCCGGCTGGGCGGTGCTATGTGATTTTCCGGCTTTCCTCCTGGCCGTTCCGCTCGCCGTTTACGCACTGTTTAAACTTGGCCTGAACCGCCATCTTGCAGCGTTTATCGGGGGCGCAATCGCAGTCGGCCTGGTGCTGATGGCCTATAATCAAGCGGCCTTCGGCAATCCCTTATTTCTCAGTTACGAAGCCTACAAATCCGCCGAGAATAGTCAGTTTCCGGAGCAGGCCGTCGGTTTTGTCGGATTAACCTATCCGCGCCTAGATATCCTTTACCAAGTCCTGATTGATCCTCAGCGCGGGCTGTTTTTCTGCAATCCCGTGCTGTTGCTCAGCGTGCCCGGATTGGTTTTCGCCGCGACCCGCCGGCACCTGCGCGCCGCAGCTTGCCTGATCGCCTTCGCCACCGTCGCGATGATCTTGTTCAACGCTTCCTTTGGCCAATCGATCGTCTCGTGGGGTGGCGGCACCGCGACGGGACCGCGCCAGATCGTCGCCGCCGTGCCCTTGATGGTGCTGGCCCTGGCTTTCCTTCCGCGTCGCTGGAACGCGGTGATCGCGGTTCTGGCAGTCGTGTCTGTATTTCTGATGTTGATGGCGACTGCCGTTGAGCCGCATTTCCCCTATGAGTACGCTAATCCGCTCCGCGATTTCGCTCTGCAAGGATATCTGCGCGGCGACTTTGCTTACGATCGCGACGCCTTTTTTGGCGGCGCGGCGGTGGTCGATGAATCCACCGCCTTCAATCTGGGCAAACTCGGCGGTTTGCCCGGACCGTTTCAACTGTGGCCCTTGGGGATCTTCTGGATCGTCGCCGGGTGGCGGATGTTCGGCGCGGGAGGCGAGGGGCCGCGCGGTAGACGGTGGTGGCGCTTGGCCGGGACCAGCGCCTTGGCTTTGATCTTCCTCTTGCCGCTCTTCGCGATCACTCTCGCGCGACTCACACCGCGACCGCATAACGGCCTGCTCGGCCGCTACTATCGCGAGCTGGAACCGAACGGCTTCCCGCCCCATCTCGAGCGTGTTGACCAAGAGATTGATTTCGACAGCGTGGCAGAGCTTGGCGGAGTCCCGGCGCCCTCGCGGGTCGTCTGGAGCGGCACACTTACCGCGCCACGCTCCGGACTCTACGCCTTTGGCCTGGAAGCCGACGATTCTGGATGGCTAAAGATCGACGGATTCGCGGTCATCGCAGATCCCGGGAATGTGACGCAGGGTCGCGGCAAAGGGGTGATCTTTCTCACGGCCGGGCCTCATCGGATCGAGGCTGGCGAGCGCAACCTCGCGGGAGACGCCGCCATGCAACTTTTCTGGCGGCCGCCCGACGGCGGCCCCGCGCTCGTCCCATCCTCAGTCTTGACCCCGCAATAATTGCTTGCGGCTCAGGGTTCGCGCTCCATGAATCCCTCAAGGGTGCGCGAACGGCCGGTTTGGCGGAGCTTGCGCAGCGCCTTGGCCTCGATCTGACGGATGCGCTCGCGCGTGACCGCAAACTGCTTGCCGACTTCTTCCAGCGTGTAGTCGGTCTTTTGCCCGATGCCGAAGCGCATGCGCAGGATTTGCTCCTCGCGCGGCGTCAGCGTCGCCAGCACCTTGCGCGTCTGCTCGCCGAGATTGCCCTGGATCGCGGCCTCCACCGGCGACGGCGCCAGCTCGTCTTCGACGAAATCGCCCAGCGAGCTTTCCTCTTCGTCGCCGATCGGCGTTTCGAGCGAGATTGGTTCCTTGACGATCTTGAGGACCTTCTGGACCTTGTCCAGCGGCATTTCCATCTGCTCGGCGATCTCTTCGGGTCCCGGTTCGCGTCCCAGCCGCTGGACGAGCAGGCGCGTCACGCGCAGGAGCTTGTTTATGGTCTCGACCATATGCACCGGGATACGAATGGTCCGGCCTTGGTCAGCGATTGCGCGTGACATCGATTGCCGAATCCACCACGTCGCATAAGTCGAAAACTTGTAGCCGCGCTGATACTCAAACTTGTCCACCGCCCGCATCAGGCCTATATTGCCTTCCTGGATTAGATCGAGAAAACCCAGGCCGCGATTGGTGTAGCGCTTGGCCAGGCTTACCACCAGGCGCAGATTGGCTTCAGTCAACTCTTTTTTGGCCCGTCGGCTCTTATCCTGCCCCGAGGCTACGGTCTCCAGCGAGCGGGCGAATTCCTCGGCGTCAGCCTTTACCCGCCGCTCGACTTCGCGAATCGCTTTCTGCGCATCTTTGATTCGCGCCGCGATATCAAGCAGATTCTCACGCGTCCCATTGACCTTCAGCACGTGCCGGCGATCTTCAGCCTCGGCGGCCTCGCGCAGGAGCTGCGTCTTGGTGCGTCCCGTGGCCTCCTCGTAGCGTTCAATTAGCGCGCGCGCCTGCGAGCTCTCGATGAGCAGACGCTGCATCTCGCCGATCACCGCGTCCTGGAAGTGGCGCGACAATTCGAGCGTGCGAAGCTCGCGCTTCACCCCATCTTTAAGCCGGCGAATCGACTTGTCGATCTTGCCCTTGAGGGCGGGCCGCTGACGCTCTTTGGTCTGTCTCTCCAGAGTTTCGATTCTGGCGTGCAGGGATTTGAGCTTCTTGGCCGCGGTCAGGAGTTTCTTGAGCTGTTTTTCGTTGGCCTCCGGACCGCGTTCCTCATCCGCCGAGTCACCGCTCGGCTCCTCGTTTTCCTCAAAAATATCCCGCAAGTCGGCTTCGCCCGCTTCGACCCGGTCGGACACCTCGATGACAAAGTCCAAGGTCACCGGCGACCCCAAAACTTCGTCTTCGACTTCGTTCTCACCGGCCTCGATCCGCTTGGCGATTTCGACCTCCTGCTCCCGCGACAGGAGCTGGAAGTTGCCCATTTCTTTCAGGTACAGCCGAACCGGATCGGAGGATTCGCCCAACGAATCCACGACCGCCGGGGCTTCTGCCGCCTCTTCCGGTTCCTCCTTGGCCTCGGTCTCGACTTCGCCGTCAGCCCCGTCGACGGGAACATCTTCGAGGACCTTGATATCCATGTCCTCGAAGCTCTCGAGTGCCGATCTGAGGTCGGTCGGCGACGTCACGTCCTGCGGCAGGAAGTCGTTCACCTGATCGAACGTCAGGTAGCCCTGCTCGCGACCCAAATCAACGAGCCCTTGGAGATCTTTCCCTTCGTACTTCTGCTTCATGCTAATGGGTTCCCGTCCGCGCGAGTGGCAAAGTTAACGCCAGTGCTAACATCAGCCTGTCAAACAAAGCCGGCAGGCCAGTATCCGGCCGCAAGCCTGCACTGGTTTGCGACGGAATCGGAGCTTTTTCCGGGAGTAAGTAAGTTGCAAATGTCACAGCAAGGCTGTGCGACCTTCCTATTATAAGCAAAACATCGCTCAAGCTCAACGTGGCTTCGGTCAGCGGCAAGCCTTTTCTACTAAGATGCTTCCCGAAACACAAATATAATCATGAAGTCCGGCAACAGGCGCGATCGCCACTATCGCAAAAGGCCGCGTTGGCGCCCCGATCATATCAGATTTTCGCGGATCTTTGCTGGTACGTGGCACAACACCGGCTCGCGCTTACTATTAAATCGGCTGTCGGCAGCGCAGAATCCTGATCGATGAGCACGGCGACTGGCGGTTATTCGGCTATTTCCAGCCAATTCTACGGCAACCGCCTGCTCTTTGGCGACTCTGCCGACGAGCATATCGTCGCCCTCGAGGTCGCTTCGCCCAGCGAGATCGCCGTTTTCAAGCGCAGACCCGGAGACCACCTCGAACGCGAAGTCAGGCCGATCCGCCTTTTCGCGCTGACCGCTGATCTCGAGCTGCTTGCCGGTCTGCGGGTGGCGCACAAAACCTCTCGCCTGGCAGGCGATTTTCATCTCCGCTATCTCACGACCTTTCCTTCTCTGCCCGCGCTCCAAGCGGCGCGCCGTCATCTCCGCCAGGTCAGCGCGAAGGCGCCCGGTGCGCGCGACGCTCCGTACATGATCCTTGCCGAACCGATCGATCAGCACCTGATGCTCTCCGGCAGCACTTACTTCATGGGGATGCAGTTCGGCGATTTGCATCGGATGCAGCTCGATATCGAAACATACGTCAGCGCCGGTTTTGAGTTTCCCTCGGCGGCGCGCGCGGGCGACCGCATAATCGCGATTGCGCTGACGGACTCGCGCGGCTTCGAGCGAGTGCTGTCGGCCCGCGAGCTGGACGAGCGCGCGATGCTGCTCGAGCTGGTGCGCATCGTGCGCGAGCGCGACCCCGACATCATCGAGGGTCATAACCTGTTCCGTTTCGATCTCGAATACCTCGAAACGCGCGCGCGGCGGCATAAAGTTGCGCTGGCGCTCGGCCGCGACGGCAGCGTCATCCCCGCCCGCGCCGCGCGGATGCAGATTGCCGAGCGCGTCATCGCCTACCGCCGCTTCGACGTTTACGGCCGCAATCTAGTGGATACATGGTTTCTCGCGCAGCACTACGATATTGCCAGCCGCGAGCTCGAGGGTTTCGGCCTCATGGAGCTGGCGCGCCACTTCGGCGTCGCGCGCCCGGGCCGTGTCGATCTCGACGCCGCGCGCGGCAGCCACTACTTCGATAACCAACCCGATGAGCTGCTCGCCTACGCCCTCGACAACGCGCGCGAGGCCGGCGCGCTTGCCGCCACACTCTCGCCCAGCTATTTCGTGCAGGCACAGATTTTTCCCTACTCGTATCAGAACGTCATCATTCGCGGGAACGCGACCAAAATCGACGCCCTGCTGATGCGCGCCTATCTCAATCAACGCCACTCGATTCCCCTCCCCAACGAGCCGAGCGAAGTCGCCGGCGGCTATACCGAGATGCGCCGCTGCGGCGTCGCGCGCAATGTGCTCCACTGCGACGTCACCTCGCTCTATCCGTCGCTGATGCTCGAGGGCGGCCACGCGCCGGCCAACGACCGCCTTGGCGTCTTCCTGCACATGCTCGCGGATCTGCGCAGCTTCCGCGTGCAGGCCAAGAATGCGGCGCGGGAACTCACCGGCATCGAGCGGCGCAATCTCGAAACGCTCCAGCAGACCTTCAAAATCCTGATCAATTCCTTTTATGGCTATCTCGGCTTCGCGCTCGGCCACTTCAATGATTTCGCCGCCGCCAATACGGTCACCCGGCGCGGACGCGAGCTGATTCAGCGTGCGATCGTCGAGCTCGAGGCGCGCGGCGCCGAGGTTGTCGAAGTCGATACCGACGGCATCTACTTTGTCGCGCCCTTTGCGCTTGGCGATGAAGCCGCGGCGCAGCGCCTGATCGACGAGGTCGGCGCCTCGATGCCCGCGGGCATCCGGCTCGAAATCGACGGCCGCTATCCGGCGATGTTCAGCTACAAAATGAAGAACTACGTCTTGCTCGATGATCAGGATGAGATGACGATTCGTGGCTCCGGGCTTAAATCACGCGGGCTCGAACGTTTCCAGCGCCGCTTCATGGAGGAGATGTTCAAGCTGCTGCTCGCGGGACGCGCGCACGACGTGCCGCGACTATATGAAACCTATAGCGCACGCATCGTCGGCCACGCGATCGGGATCGCCGATCTGATGAAGACCGAAACCCTGCAGGACTCGACCGAAACCTATCGGCAGAAACGCGGCGGCAATCGCCGCAACGTCGCCGCGGCCTATGAGCTCGCGCTCAAGGCCGAACGCCCCTATCTCAGCGGCGATCAAATCTCGTATTACGTCACCGGGACCGGTGCGCGTGTCAAAGTCGCGACCGCAGCCCGGATGGCCTCAGCTTACGATCCGGCTCAACCCGACGAAAACGTCGAGTACTATGTCGCCAAACTCGCCGACCTTTACGAGAAGTTCCGCCCCTTCGTCGAGCGCGATGGCTTATTCCCGGCCGCCGAACTCTACGCGCCCGACGACTCTGCCGCGCCCGCCCAGCAGGATCTCTTCGCCACCCCGCCCGCGAAGCCTTGAATCGGATCTTAGTGTCATGTCCCGCAAGCAGCTTTCAACGGGAAGGCCCCTTTTGTCATTCTGAGCGAAGTGAGCGACGCGAACGCAGTCGAAGAATCTCGGGCAGCTTCGCGAGCATTGGCGCGGCATAGCGCGCCCGGCGAGCGAGGCCGGTACCGGTTTCTGCTGCCCGCGCTGAGCGCTCTCCTTGCGCAAGCTTATTTACGGGACAGCACACTAGATGGTGGTCGCCAAAATGCCGTTGCTGTTGAGAAGCGATAGTGATTTGCAAAGCAGTCGAGGCGGCCCAAGATAACGCCAGTTTCGTTTTGGCCGTCGGGTTTCGGAGCGCGCGTGCTTTGTTCGACGCGAGAGCAGGGCAATCCTGGAGACGCGCGACGAGGGCCATATGCGGCGATGGATATTGGCGGCAGCATCTTTGCTCGGAATGGCGCTTTTGATGATCGTTCTGGCGCGCGCGCAGGAACCGTCGCCGGGCGGCGCGCCCACCATCCACGTGCCGATCAAGTTGCCGACGGCCGCGCCTTCCGGCTGGCCTGCCGAGCTTTGGGAGAAGTACCACAAGCGTTGCCAGGAGGTCGCGGATTTGAGCGCGGCGAACCCACCGATGGACTCAAGCGACTGCGGTTTTGCCGATTGGTGCACCAAGCAGGGCGCATTTTATTCTCCGGTGAAACAACGGCCCATCATCACCCCGACGGCGGTGGTCACTCCAGGTCCGGACGGTCATATACCGTCAGTCTTCCGAAGAGCATACCACCGGAGGAGGGCAGTGACCAGCAGTGGTGGGATCGCGAACGAGCTGAGTGTCAGAAGGCTGCCGATGGTCAGTACAAGCACCAGCCCTATGGTGATTTTCGCACATTTGAAGGGTGCGCTCAGTTGTACGGCTCATGCAGGAAATCCGAGAGTCTCGAGAGCGGCAGATGTCAGGCTCGCCGATGCCGACTGATACGCCGCCGCCACCCGACGATCCACGGCCCATGCCGCCGCCCGTTCTGCCCTCAGAATCAAACGACTCCGGCACCCCGCAATCGCTGAATACAAATTCTTCGATTGGCCCCTTTGGCCCAAACTTTGTCGCCGGCGGGGGAGCGCGTTGGACATGATGCTCGACGGGGCCGGCTGACACACCGGCCCAAGAGTTTGCTCGTCCCGGCCTCGCGGGTATTATCAGCACAACTACAGGAGTAGGACAATGCAGCTAACTGTGACGACAGTCGTGGCGCTTCTTATCAGCGCCTTCGGACTGATTGCGATGCTCGTTGTTGTCGTCAGCGGAGCCTTAGTAAACTCAATCGATATTACCTTCAAACGAGGAAAACTATCTATCGCGTTGCTTCTGTCCGCTGTGTCCCTTGTAGCAATTTTCGATGTGAGCGAACTCGACTTCGAGTTGCACGTGGAGGAGACTGCGAGGGAACACCCGACGGCCACCCCGACCCCCTCGAACACGGCAGGGACGGAGACACCGGCGAGCACGGCGAGGACGGATATACCGGACCTCCGCGAATTTGCTGCGCAAGTCGGGTTAGCAGGCCCGATGCGGCTAGATTATTTGGAGTCTAAGATCCGCGATATTATAGCCGCCACAAAATGCCATAAAGATGGTAGCAATGGCGAAATCTCGTTCACTTGCGATGCTACTCCAGACCCTGACGTTTCTTCATGCTCACTTAGGTGGCCTCTTAATCCCATAAAAGGAGACGGCCCAGATGGACTTGCTGTCGTAGAGGGCCGCACGACCGTGATTTCCCAGGAGTTTTCAGGAGGAGGATACGCGCTGTTTAACGCGTCAGACACTGGTGGCGAAGCACTATCGGCAATTGGAATAGCCCCGGTCGTGTGTAACGACGTGAATAGTGAGTTTAGGTTAGCCTTCGTGCTCTCTAACGCGGAAGAGCTAAATAAATATAAATCAGCATTCCGTACCAGAGGCTATGATTGGATCACGCCACGATACAAACCAGTTCCCTATCTTCCGGAGATATTCGCAATGGCGTCCCTCCGCGAAATATCTAATTTGATTCGCGACGATACGCCGCAGAATGCCCTGGTCGCGAGTGACAAGCGCGTTCTACTCAATGAGGATGCGATCAAAGTCCTGCGTAGAGTTTCTCCGCAAGAAATTACCGTTGGCAATAATTCCAATTTCCGGCTTGGCGTATCCAGAGGGGCATGTATTCTTGCAATGCGAGCGGCGAATTATCCATTTGACCGCGACATTCAGGTCGCCCCATCAGAATATTCCAGAACCTATGATACACTTGCGCCTTCCCTCGTGATTTTTCCTCCAAGAGATCGGACCCGAAGTGTACCCTGCCCGCTGATGATCTCATGGCTTTCCATTGACGCCACGCCGGAGGATGGGCTGCCGGAGGCGTTCTCTAGCCCTGAGTTGAAATACAAGTTGGAGGCAGGGATAGGACCAGAGGAAAATATCTGGCGCGGCTATGCTATTCGAACCGCCGCGGTGATGCTCTATATGCTCGGCTATGAAGTCCGCTCGCCGACGGGGGATAAACTCGGTGTGGTATCAGGCCAATGGCCGCGAAAAGCACTGCTTACGCCAGCCGCCGCACATTGATTCTGATACCGCCGTGGCGAATCGCCCACGTCGAGCAGACCTACGCGACAACAAGACCGCTTCAAGGATGCCAAGGAGTTCTTGAGCGCTTAAATCAAGATTTCCGGATCGATCCTTATCGTCCCGTGATCAGATTTGGCTTTTCCGTTCCGTAGGTCTGGTCCGAAATCCTTTCGAGGGAGGGCCTTCGAGGCAACGCTCATAGCCTCCAGCCAGGCCGCGCTTCGCGCGACCTCCGCGCCTATCTTTTGAGAGCTGGCGGACTACGGGTTGAGCGCTTCCGGCATCGCAGCGGCCGAATGCAGATCGACAAAGACGCGATTTCGTGACGATTCGTTTACGCAGCTTCGACACGCTTTACTTCAACGAAGCTAAAGCCCTGCTCGACGAGCTGGGAGCGTAGACGCCGGGAAATGAGGCGGCGGTCAATGCTGATGGAGTTCTGGTGGATGTGAGGTCTGGCAGCCGACCCAGACCTCGCCGCCCTCGAAATACTCTTTCTTCCAGATCGGGACGATCTCTTTAAGCCGATCGATGGCGAAACGGCAAGCCTCGAACGCCTCGGCTCGATGCGCCGCCGCGACCGCGATCGCAACCGACGTCTCGCCGATCGCCACCGTCCCGATTCGATGCGCGATGGCGATGCGCACGATCTTCCAGCGCTCACCCGCCTCCAGCGCCAACTTCCGCATCTCCGACAGCGCCATCGGCTCGTAGGCCTCGTAGTCGAGACGCAGCACGCGCCGCCCGACGTTGTCATTTCGTGTAGTCCCGGCGAAAGTGACGATCGCGCCGGCTGCGGGATCAGCGACCGCACGCTCCAGTGCGGCAACGTCGATCACCTCGGGTCCAATCGCGATCGGTCCCAGCCACGGCGCCTTGACGGACGAGCCGGAGCCGCCGCTCACCGGTGGAATGAAGGCGACTTCGTCGCGATCGCGCGGGCGATAATCGGCCTGCACGTATTCGTGGTTGACCGCGTAGCCGACGCCGTCCTGATGACCGCCGAGGGCCGGGAATTCGGTCAACAGCCGGTTCCAGATCTCGCCGACGGTCGTGCCGTCGGGAAATTCGCGCGACAATTCCGCCACGCGCGCGCGTTCGCGCAGCGTCGCGAACAGTTTCAACGTCAGGACGTTCATAGAGCGTTATAACTTGAGCAAATGCGCCATGTGGCCGAGTTCAGGAATGAGCAACTTCTCCATCGCGAGCCGGCAGGCTGCCGGAGAGCCGGGTAAGACCACGACGATCCGGCCATGCGCGGTACCGGCCAATGCGCGGCTGAGAAACGCGGCCGCGCCGATCTCCTGATAGGAGAGCATCCGAAAGAGTTCGCCGAAACCCTCGAGCTCCTTGTTGAGAAGCGGCCGAATCGCTTCGATGGTCGAGTCGCGCGCCGCGATGCCTGTCCCGCCATTAATGATCAGCAGGTCTTCGCGCGAGAGATGCTCGATTGCAACGGCGCGAATTCGCTCGGGATCATCCGGAATTACTGCATAGAACGTCACGGAATGCCCCGCGCCCTCGACTGCGGTACGAATGATCTGGCCGCTCTCGTCGTCGGCAGGCGTGCGCGTGTCGCTCGCTGTGATAATCGCGACCTTGAGATGAACGTGACCGCCAGCGTATCGGTGATGCTCATGAACGGGCATTATTCCTCATATATACACCAACTTTGAGTAAAAAGATGAGTCGTTCGGAACCGCGGGCGCGAATCTTCAGGTTCGCCGGTCTCACGTGGCTAGCACTAGCATCCCAGAGTGAACTCAAATCGACAGAACTCGTGTAAACGGAATTCTTAGGATGTAAACGGAACGACGATCGCTCCCGTCTAAGCAATTGCGGGGGGAAGATTTTATGACATGGAAACATGATCGAGACGCCAATCGCCCACGCGGTCTATTAACGGCATTCGCCGTCGGAATTGTGCTCGGTGGTGCTTTCGGTGCGTGGACAACGTTCGAATCGGGGGTCGAACGGGGATTGTTTGCTACCGACAAAACGACAGAGATGCGCAGCCCGGCGATGCAGGAACCGGACATTCAGCGCATCAATCAGATAATCGACTGTTCTTTCAACTAACGATTTCGGCTCGATGCGACGTTCGCGTTGATCAGAGTATCGATCTCCGCTGTACTAAGACCAGCTTCAGCCAGTACAGCTGCGGTATGCTCGCCCAAGCGTGGCGCTCCGCGAGTAAAACCGGTCACGCGATCGTGTCCGTCGGTGCCGACTGAGACCGGGTATTGAAGGTCGCGGCCTAACTCCGGATGCGTAATCGGCTGGAAGGTGCCGCGCGCTTGGAAATGCGGGTCGTCAAGATTCTCCTCAGGGTAGCGCACGCTCGCCCAGAGCAGGCCCTTGGCTTGCGCGCGATGAAAAATCTCTTCGGCAGTCAGAGCCGCGCAGAGGCGGTCGATCGCCGTGCTGAAGTGCGTGGCTGCTTCCGCTGGAGCGCGCTCGGCCAACTCGCGATAGGCGTCCGAATTGAGGTCATGCTCAAGGCCGGCTTCCGTCATCATTTCGGCGATCACCCGCCGCTCCCGCGCACTCCAGAACATGAAGGCCTTGACGTAGCGTCCGTCCTTTGTTGCTCGCAGCCAAGGCCGCGATACCCCCTCGGCGGCGTGGCGTCCGGTCTGCCGCCGCACCAACGCCTGGTTGTAGATGTAAGTCGGAATCGCAACTTCCGTGCAGATGCTGACCGCCTCGTGAATCGAGACGTCGATCAGATCCCCGGCGCCGGTAAGCTCGCGGAAATTGAGCGCGGCCAGAATTGCGATCACGGCGTGTTCGCAGGCGATGTGGTAGGCCTGCCACATCGCGGGCGCGATCGGCGGCGTGTCGTAAACGCCGTCAGGCCGAGGATCGTATCCACATGACATCATCACACCGCCGAGCGCGAGATGAGTCAGATCGGTCATCTTGAGGTCACGCCACGGACCGTCGAGGCCAAACGGCGTGAGCGTGCAGACGATCAGTGACGGATTCGCAGTACGCAGCTCGCGATACAACCCAAGCCGGGATTCGACCTCAGACGCCTCGCCGGAATCGAGAATCAGACCGGCGCGCCGCGCGAGGCGCTCGAACGCTGCGCGGCCCTCGGGGCTTTCGCGATCGAGACAGACGCTGCGCTTGCCGAGGTTGTAGCGCGAGAAGCAGAGACTGTGCTCGGGGTCAGGCTCGGGTGTAGTGAAGGGGCCGACATGGCGCGAGTGCGAGCCGCGCGGCCCTTCGAGCCGGATGACGTCGGCGCCCATCGAAGCAAGCAACAGCCCGCCGAACTCGGCGCGCGCGTCGCCGCATTCCAGCACGGTCGTGCCCGCGAGGGCGGCGCCGAGCAGAGCTTCGTGGTTCAAATCACCAGCTCCTCTTTAAGCGTGGCGATCTCATCGGGCTTTAGCCCGAGCAGCTCGCGATAGACATAGTCGTTGTCCTCGCCCATCGACGGAGCCGCGCGTTCTGGGAGTCCGCCCACTTCCACGCGCATCGAGGTGAACTTGGCGGGAAACCCTTCAATCGGCCAGGTCCCGATTTCGCTGTGCGGAAGCGGTACAAAATAGCCTCGCGATTTGAGTTGTGGATCGCGCTCGACGCGGTCCGCGGCGGTCTGAATTGCTGCGGCAGGCACGTTGCGTAGCTGCAGGCGGTCCATCAGATCGTAACGATCCTGATCCTGCGTAGAGCCGGCAAGGCTTCGATCAAGCTCGTCCTCATGGGCTTTGCGGCCCGCGCCCGTCGCGAAGCGCGGATCCCGCGTCCATTGCGGCGCGCCGATCGCGGCCACGAGCGCGCTCCACTGCGTGTCGTTCTGGACCGAGATCGCGATCCACTCGTCGTCGCCGCGGCATCGATAGGCGCCGTGCGGCGCCCAGGCGGAGCCCCGGGCGCGGTTGCCGTAACGACCCGTATGCTCGCCGGTCAGTTGGGCTTCGAGGGTCGCCGTTCCCGACGTCATGATCCCGACCTCTGTCTGCGAGACGTCGATATAGCATCCGTTGCCGGTGCGCCGGCGTTTCATCAGCGCGGCCATCACTAGGATCGCGCCGTAGTAGCCGGTCGAATGATCCAGATACGAGTAGCCCCATCCGGCCGGCGGCATCGGCTCGGGCAATCCCGACATATGGGTCAGGCCCGAGAGCGCCTGGGCTGTCGGCCCGACGCTGAGATAGGAGTTGTAGGTGCCCGATTTGCCCATCCCGGTGATCTGCAGATAGATCAACTGCGGATTGATCTTCCGCAGCGCGGCATAGTCCAGCTCCCAACTCTCCATCTGCGCGGGGCTGTAGTTCTCGCATAGCACGGAGGCTTTGGCGACGAGCCGCTTGAGCAGTTCGCGGCCCTGCGGCAGGCTCAAGTTGAGCGTCACGCCGTATTTGCCGGGATTGATATTGTTGAACAGGCCGCTGCGATTGAGGCTTTCGCGATCGCTGTCGGGGGCGTAGGGCCGCACCATGCGCAACAGATCGAGCGCGCGATTATCGTGCCATTCGACGCGGATGACCTCCGCGCCCATCGTCGCGAGCATCCGCGTGCAGTTGGGCCCGGCGACGATTTTGGTCAGGTCGATTACGCGAATCCCTTCGAGCGGCCGCCGCCCAACGCTTGCCGTCTTTGCCATTGCGCCTTGACCTCTTTGCAAGCTCACTCTGCGCTACGAACGCAGGACGTTGCCCGGCGTCGCTCCGGTGTACCGGTCGCCCTCATAGATTGCCCGCCCATTGACGACGACATGCTCGATGCCGCGGGGCTTCACGATCATCCGCCGTCCGCCGCCCGGCAGATCCGCGACCGCCTCGGCCGGATGGCAGCCGATTTCATCGAAGTCGAACACGACCACGTCGGCCGCCGCGCCCGGCGTCAGACGTCCGCGATCGCGGATGCCGAAGAAATCCGCCGCCTCCGAGGTCATGCGCTGCACCGCACGTTCAAGGCTGAGCATCTGCTTATCTCTGACCCAGGTGCCGATCATGTCGCTCGAATAACCCGCCGTGCAGAACTGATCGACATGGGCGCCGCCGTCGGACTCGCCGATCAGCACGCGCGCGTCGCCGAGCAACTCGGTCGGCACCTCGGTCCGGATCACCGTGTAGATCATTTCGAGGTTGTCTTCGAGCACGAGGTCGAAAAAGGTGTCGAGGCCGTCCTTGCCGCGTGCCAGCGCGATCTGCGCGACGGTCTTGCCCCACAAGTCCTGCATCGCGGGATTTTTGACGACGTTGACCGTGACCAGATCCCACAGGCCGTGGAAGAGCCCCGGGCCGCGCAGATCCTGGCGGAAGGCTTCACGGAACTCGCGGCTGCCGTAGAGCCGGCGCAACTCTTCGGGCGAGGCGTTGAAGGCGCCCTTCCACGACGGGTAGGGCGCGAACGAGATCGAAGGCTGCGCGAGGCCCATCTCGGTGACCAGCGGCATCGTCGCGAGTTGCGGAATCGCGCCGCGCTCAATCTGACCCGCGGCCGCGCGCAGCAGCTCCTTGTACGATTCCGGCTGATGGATGAACTTGCGCAAAACCAGCCAGGTGATGCGGCGTCCGCTCTCGGCCAACAGCAGGTCGAGCAGCTCGCACTCGTCCGGCGCAATCATGTCGACGCGCCGGTTGGCGATAAGTTCGATCGTACCCTTGCCCAACTCCTTGAGTACGCCGGCATAGGCCTTGAGCTCCGCGCGATCGGCTTGGCGGCAGGCGAGCGGGCGCCCTTTGTAGCCGATATGCTGCGGCGCCGTGCTGGTGGTGAAGCCGAAGGCGCCCGCGGCAATCGCTTCTTTCAGCAGCGTTCTGATCGAGGCGGTCTCCTCGCTGGTCGCCGCGCGATCCATCGAGGCCTCACCCATCACGTAGTGGCGAAAGGGCGTCAGCGGCGCGAGAAAACCCAGATTTATCGCCGAGCCGCGCGCCGCAGCAGCGTCCATGAACTGGGGAAAACTCTCCCAGTCCCAGGTCACGCCGCGCTTGAGCACGTCGAACGGGATACCCTCGACGTTGACTAAATCCCACGTCGCGATCTCGCGATCGGCCGGCCGGCAGGGCGCCAGACCGACGCCGCAGTTGCCCATCATCACCGTCGTCACGCCGTGCCACGACGACGCCGAGACGGTGGGGTCCCAGCAAATCTGGCCGTCATAATGGGTATGCGGATCGATAAAGCCGGGGCTGACAATCAGCCCGGCGGCATCGATCTCTTGGGTGCCGCGCTCGGTGGCCGTGCCAATCGCGGCGATTTTGCCCGCGCGAATTCCGACATCAGCGCGATACGCCGGCTTTCCGGCGCCGTCAATTACAGTTCCATCGCGAATTAGTAAATCGTATGCCATTGCGTTGCGTCCTCCGCTTCCCTTGACTCGCTTGTCGGCCCGCCGTGTCGCGTTAGCAAGCTTGCCCGCGATCACTTCCTGCAGATTGCAGGAGCATAGCCGCTCGCCGGAAAAATCTCCATCGAATTCGCCAGCCGCCCGGTGAAATCAGGTTGCGGCGGCACTGCCAATCTGGAAGAGCTTGAGCAGTGCCCTCCAACTCCCGGTTAACCAAGGTCGATCGCGCCCCAGCTCGCCGCGTATCAGCGCCGTCGCCGATCTCCCGCTGGGCGCCGCGTGAATATCGCTGGGTTCTGCTCGCGATGCTTCTGCCCGCGACCATTTTCGAGGGCTATGACATCACGATTTTTCATCTCTGCACGCCCGACATCACCCGCGCCTTCCATCTGAGCGACGCCGTCGTCGGCGTCATCGCGGCGACGGTGCGTGCCGGCGGCATCCTGTCGTTTTTCGTCGTGATGTTGGCGGACCGCTTCGGCCGCAAACCCCTGATGACGGTCACCGTTCTCTGCTACGCCCTGCTCACGCTAATGACCGCGCTCTCGCACGGCGCTCTGAGCTTCACGCTGTTTCAGAGCGCCGCGCAGATTTTTCTGGCGGCGGAATTCGGCATCGCGGTTACGATGATCAGCGAAGAGTTTCCCGACACGCAGCGCGGGCGCGCTGTCTCGATCCTGCTGATGGCGGCCTTTCTCGGCGTCGCTGCGGCCGGACTGCTTTACGGTCGCATGGCGGAATCGCGTCTTGGCTGGCGCGGGATGTACCTGGTCGGCATCGCGCCTCTGATGCTGATCGCGTGGCTGCGGCGGCGGATGCGCGAGACCGCGCGCTTCGCTGCGATCGTCGCCGAGCGGGCGGCGGAGGGCCTGAAACCGCCCGCGATCTTCGCGCCGTTGCGCCAGTGCTTCGAGCCGCTGCGCGGTCCGTGGGCCGGGCGCATGATTCTGATCGCGGTGTTGTGCAATTGCGTGGGTCTGGTGGGCGGTCCGGTGATTTCCTTCTTCAGCCTTTACGCGCGCCGCGATCACGGCTGGGCCGCGGCGCAGGTCGGCACGGCCTTCGTCAGCGCGTATCTGGCCGGATGCTGCGGGACGATGCTCAGCGGCTATCTGCTCGATCGCCTCGGCCGCCGCGCCACCACGGCCGGGTTTTTTCTGGCGGCCGGCGTGGCCGCGGTGGTGCTCTTTCAAAGCTCGTCGAACGGGATGATTTTTCTCGCCCTGCTCCTCACGATGTTCGCCTACCAAGCGGCGCGTACCGCGACCTGCGCGCTTGGCGCCGAGTTATTTCCGACGGAGACGCGCGCCACCGGCTTCAGCCTGACGGTACAGGTCGTCGGCCAGTTAGGCTGGACGCTGGCGCCGCTCGGCGTCGGCGTGCTGTCCGCCCCGATGCGTGGGCTGGGCAATGCCGCCGCGATCTTTGCCGTCGGCCCGGTCGTCGGAGCGATCATCGCAATCCTGTTGGTGCCCGAAACTCGCGGCCAGACGCTCGAGGAATTGTCCGCGCCCGCCTGCACCGATTAGCCGGACGGCTCGCGCTGTGCGCGTTAATCGGCTAATCAGTTAGAAAATTTTGGCGCGTGGGGATTTTATGGCAGGCAAGTATTTCGAGGAATTTCGCGTCGGCGACGTGTTTCATCATCAGCCCGGCCGCACCGTCACTGAAACCGACAATCTGCTCTTCTCGGCCTTGACCTTGAATCCGCAACCGCTGCATCTCGACGCCGAGTTCTCCAAGAACACCGAATTCGGTCAGCGCCTGGTCAACAGCATCTTCACGCTTGGCCTCGTCGTCGGGCTTTCGGTCGGCGAGCTCACCCTGGGCACCACTGTCGGCAATCTCGGTTTCGACAAAACCGAGTTCCCCAAGCCGGTCTTTATCGGCGATACCATCACGGCGGAAACCGAAGTGATCGAGGTGCGCGAGAGCAAATCGCGGCCGCAATGGGGCATCGTGATTTTCGAGCATCGCGGCGTCAACCAGCGCAGCGAGACCGTGGTCAAGGCGCGGCGCACCGCGATGATGCTTCGCAAACCCGCTTGAATTTATCGAGCCGATCACGCGACGAAGCCGACCGCGTGCGCGGTCGGCTGCTCTTGCGACGACCCATCATGAGCGCGATAATTCGCTCTCCGGTGGACGCATAGCTCAGCCCGGTTAGAGCACTTGCCTCACATGCAAGGGGTCCCAGGTTCAAGTCCTGGTGCGTCCACCAAATTCTTAAATAAATTCGAGGGCTAACTGCACAGCAGATTACCAGTTCGGTAACCTACTGTGTCAGTCATGGGTCAGTCCGGCTAGCTCCTTATGCCCGTTCAACGATTGCAGCGCACAGATCGGGTGCGCGCCGATACTATTTCCAACCTAGCGTCGTCGGGGCGGAGCTAATGACGCTGCTGACCGCGGCAAATTCATCGCTGCCTTGAGATAGCGATAATCTAACGGCGGGCGAGGGCGGTGCGGATGTCGGCGGCCACCGTTTCCGCTTTGATGTCGGGGCCGTGATACTGATGCAGTTGCCAGCCGTCGCGCCCGATCAGATAGAGCTCGAAGACGTGGGCCATCTCGTCGTCGGCGGCGCCGTGCGGCACACCGTAGAGATTAAGTACATGAGCGACGTCGTCGGGCTTGCCGGTGAGGAAAACCCAGCCCGCGCCTTCTGCGCCTTGCGCTTTGGCATAGGCGGCCAATTGCGCCGGATGGTCTTCCTTCGGATCGGTGGTCACGGCCACCATCGTGACTTTCGTATTGAATGCGGGTTCGAGCTCCTGTGCGATCGCTTTCATCCGCGCGGTCATCAACTCGCAGGGGCCCTGGCAATCGGTATGGATGAAGCCGACCAGGACAGGTTTACCGCTCAGCGCGGCGAGGCTAGTTGGATGGCCCGACTGGTCAATCAGGGGAATGTTGGGCAGGCGGTTGATCTGGGCAAACGTTGAGCCAACCGGCGCCTCACTATTGACGGCCCAAACCATCGAATGGGTGAGCGCTCCGAGTGCGAGTGCGGCGATTACCAGTGCGACGGACCATCGAAGCTTGCGAATTAAATTGTGCATATACGTAACCAAATCGAATACTACTTTCTGAATACTACAGATTTCTTTTCGTGCTCTCTGCGGCGATGTGATCCGCCTGGCGGATAGCCAGTGTGACGATAGTAAGCGTCGGATTTTCCCCGGCGCTGGTCGTAAACTGGCTGCCGTCGGAGATAAACAGATTCTTGTGATCGTGCGTCTGACCCCACTTGTTGCAGACGCCATCGTCCGGCTTTTCACTCATCCGCGCTGTGCCGAGATTGTGGGTTGAGGGGTAGGGCGGCACCGCGATGGTCTCGACGGCGCCAACCGCGTCGTAGATCGCGGCGCCCTGCTTGTAGGCATAGGTGCGCATCGCGAGGTCGTTCGGATGATCGTCGTAATGGACGTTCGGAATCGGCAGTCCGAATTGATCCTTCTCGCTCGGATGGAGCGTCACGGCGTTGGTTGCCTGCGGCATATCTTCGCCGACAATCCACATCCCGGCCATATTGTTGAAGCGTTCGAGCTGGCGCGCATAATCGCGGCCCCATGCGCCGGGATTCAGAAAAGCCGCGGCGAAGGGTAAGCCAAGTGAGATAGTCTCAAACTCGAAGCCGCCCGCGAAGCCCCGCTTGGGATTGAGGCCGGCTTCGTCCTGAATGATCCCGGCCATCACCGTGCCGCGATACATATGCACCGGGTCTTTGAAAATCCCATAGACCGATCCGGTGGTGTGGCGCATGTAGTTCTTGCCGACCTGACCCGATGAGTTAGCCAAACCGTTCGCGAACTGTGACGAATGAGAATTGAGCAGGAGCCGCGCGGTCTCGATCGAGTTGCAGGCGACGCAGACGATCCGCGCCTTTTGTACATTCTGCCGGCCGGTCTTATCGGCATAGAGTACGCCCGAAGCTTTGCCGCTCGCATCCGTCAGGATTTGCAGCGCCTGCGACTGCGGCCGTAGGTCGAGCTTGCCGGTGGCCTCGGCTTTCGGAATCTCAGTATAGAGCGTTGACCATTTCGCGCCGGACTTACAACCCTGAAAACAAAATCCCAGTTGCCAACACGACGAGCGATCGTCGCGCGGACGGCTGTTTATCGCCATCCGCCCGGTATGGACGGTCTTGTACCCGACTTTGGTTGCGCCGTTGTACATTACCTTGAAGTTATTGTTGCCGGGCAGCCCAGGAATGTCGTTGGTCCGCGTCACGCCCATCTTGTTTTCGGCGCGCGCGTAGTAAGGCTCGAGCTCGGCGAGGGTAATCGGCCAGTCCAGCAGGTTGGCGCCGGACACGCCTGAATAGATCGTCCTGGTCTTGAACTCGTGCTCCTGCAGGCGCAACGAGGCGCCCGCCCAATGGGTGGTCGTGCCGCCCACGGTCTTGCAGGTCCAGGCCGGCAGGTTGGGAAAGTCCTTCGCGATCCGCCAACTGCCGGAGGTCGTGCGCTTGTCGAGCCAGGCGAGCTGGTTGAAAGCCGCCCACTCGTCATTGTGAAAGGTCGCCGAGGACTGACGCTTGCCGGCTTCGAGCAGGACAACCTTGAAGCCCTTCCGGCAGAGTTCGTTAGCAAGCGTGCCTCCGCCTGCACCCGAGCCGATAATGACGACGACTGAGTCGTCCTTGAGATCGTATTTCGCCACGTCGCGTCCCTGTTGTGCTCGCTAGGCTGGTTTGGGGCTGGCAAATTCCGGCGGGTCGGGTAGCCAGTTCAGATCGTTGAACCCATGATGGATATAGCCGCCGAACGGATATGACGCGCCCGGATAACCGAACTGCTTCCAGACCGCATGATTGTTGTAGAGCGAGACGACTTCCGTACTGTGTACTTTTTGAAAGAAGGGCGAATCCTGAATCTGCTTGAGCGCCGCCACCTGCTCGTCAGGCGTCATCGCGATGAATTGCTTTGAGCCCGCGCCGTCGAGCTGCGCAACCCCGTCATGGAGGATTTTCGCGGTCGCCGGCGTCTTGGCGGCCTCTGCGTCGAGATCCTCAACGGTCGGCTGATAGGCCGCGTCGGCGAGGTGATCGTGCGGAAAGATCTGACGCGCCACGTGGAGGATCGTGGTGGCCTCGTGCTCATTGAGCACAGTCAGCTTGCCTGCCGCCGCGTCAGCGGCGTAGCCCACTACCGCCGCTCCGGTTGAAGCCGCGGCCGCGGCGCCCGCCGTAACGATCGCGCTCTTTTTCAGAAACTCGCGTCGATTCATCTCTTCACCGTATCCGGCTTTGCTGTGGCTATTTACCGAGTTCGCGCACGTGCGCGACCAATGCATTCACAACATCGGGTTCATCTTCGAGGTCAGGATTCGCGGCCATCTGATTACTCAGTCCGACGGCGCTTCCACCATACACGATAGCCTTGGCGATCTGAGCGTCCGAGACCGACTTCTGCCAGTTCAGATTGTGAAAATTGATCGGTTTGGGCTTGAGCGCGGCGGCCCCGGGACCGTCGCCACGGCCCTCGGCGCCATGACACGCGGAGCAGCGCTCGTCGAAGATCTGCGCCGCTTGATCACGCGCGGCAGGGCTGGCTCCAGTCGCGCCGACAGCCTGGCCACGTGCGGGCCGCGCCAGGGCCATTAAGGCGATAACGATGAAAGTGGGGCCGCAAAGACTCGCGCGCACAGGCATGATCGTTATCAGCAAATCGTCCGGCGCCGCGGGTCAGGGAATCAGGACGGCGCGACCCTTGACGGCGCCATTCTTGAGATCGTGCAAGGCGGAATTCGCCGCGCTCAGCTTGTATTCCCTGGTCGCGAGATTGACGAGGCCGCGATCAGCCAGCGCCATCAGTTCGACCAGATCGGGATAGGTGCCGACCAGGTTCCCCACGATGGTTTTCTCGGTGACGATCATTTCCATCGTAGCGATTTCGACTTTGCCGCCGTAGCCAACGATGTAGTAATAGCCCGCGTTGCGCGTCATCGCGAGGCCGTTGGCGACGGCGGCGCCTTCGCCGACGAAATCGAGGACGGCCTCGGCGCCATTGCGGTTGGTTAGTGCGAGGACGACCTCGACCTCGTTGCCGTCGGCGATGACCGTGTGGTCGGCGCCGGATTCCATGGCCAGATTGAGCGCAAGTTCGGAGCGATCAACCACAATGATCCTGGCGGCGCAGAGTGCTTTCAGCGCCTGAATGCCGATATGGCCGAGGCCGCCCGCGCCAATCACGACCGCGGACTCGCCCGGCAGCAGATGGCGCGCGGCCTTTTTCGCGACGTGGTAGGCGGTCAAGCCGGCATCGGCGTAGGGTGCGACGTCCTTCGGCGCGAGGGTTTTGGGTAGTTTGATCAGCGCGCGCTCGGCGGTCTTGAGCAGTTCGGCATAGCCGCCGTTGGAATCGATACCGGGAAACGCGCCGCCAGCATGCATATCATTGCCGCGCCGTCCCGCGAGCGTTTCGCCCTTGCTGAGCAGCGGATGGCAGATGACCGGGTCGCCAACCTTGACGCTCTCAACCGAGTTGCCGACGGCTTCGACCCAACCGGCATTCTCATGCCCCATGATGTAAGGAAGAGCGACCGGCACGCGGTCGCGCCACAGCCCCTCGATAATGTGAAGGTCGGTGCGGCAGACGCCCGCGCCACCGATGCGGACGATGACGTCAGTGGGGGCCTGAATGCGTGGTTCCGGCACTTCCTGCAAGGTTACGAATTCGGTCCGGCTGAGGGTCGTATCGTAGCCGTTCAGGACCGCCGCCTTCATGATTGCTTAACCTCAGATCAGCGCGTCAGGGTAGATACTGCGGGCGGAATTCCGTCGGTATCAGGATCGATTTCAGATTGATCATGTCGCCGTGGCCTTGGCTGTCGGTAAAGCCGACGAGCCCGGCGATCAGTTGTTGCGGGTCATGCAACGGGATCAGGCGTTCCTGATCGAAGATCGGAGCGCTCATGGTTAAAGTGACTTTGCGCGTCTCGCCGGGAGCGATGGGACCGTCCGGGTCCACTTTCAGAGCATTCACGTAATCGGCCGGTCCGGCGACGGTCAGTTCCTCCTGTCCGCCATTAACGAACGACGCCATCGCGATAACGTAACGCTTGAGCGTAATGGGATTAGCGCTGATGTTTTTCACTTCTGCGTTGATCACTAGCGTATCGGTGTGATCGTCGAAGGTCGCGCCGCTCGAATGCAGTTTGGCCATGTGCACGTCGGGCGTCAGCGAGACCGGCTCGAAGCGATCGGTCTGCTGGGGCAAGCGCACGGGATATTTCACCGCCATCCGGACCCAGCCGACGACCAGCATCACGATCGTGAGGCCGGCCAGCAAATCCATCCAGAAATGATCGCGCGGCGTGATGAGGCCGATGTCCGGCGCGTCGTCGTTGACCGGAAGCTGCGACGTAACCGCTAGCCGGGTAACGGTGCGCTTCGGCACCGTCCAGTAAACCATCCAGGCCATCCCGATGACGAAACTGGCGAAAGACCACCACCAGACGAATTGGCCGCCGAGATGCTCCAGGTCAACGGTCTTGCCCGAAAGCAGCGTGACCGGCAATGCAAAGGGCTTGCCGCTGGGCTCGACCGTCACCCACTCGCCTGGGCCAATCAGCGTACCGGTGCCTTGGATGGCGATCCCCGGATGAACGTGCCAGTGGCCCGGATCACGACCGAGCATCGTCATGCTGTATTCGTAAGTCCCGCCCTTCTCGACGAGAATCGAGCCGAAGTCAGGGTCGCCATTGACGATGCGATCGGTCAGGGCAAAGACCGGTCCGGGCACAACCGGGGTGATGTACGCAGTGTGCGGCGGGTCGAGCGTGTAGGGCCAGGTATCGAGCACGGTCAGTTTGCCGGTAATCGTCACTGGCTCGCCGACTTTAACCGAGGTTGGGGAGATATGGACGTCGTAAAAGGCAACCGTGAGATCCTTGAGGAAAGGCTCGTCGGCCGCCTCGCCATGCGCAAAGGCGACGCGCGGAAGGCTTGCGAGGGCGAAGATGGCGAGCCACAGGATTGATGCGTAACGCGAATGTCTCACGCTGACCCCTTAAGTGAATTCTGGCGGCAGACAGATTCGCCGGACTTTCCCGCAGCCCCTCTTAAAATAGAGCGGGAGAGAGTAGTTTCTGACCCGCAGCCTCTAAGCCCCCAGCGAATTTACCCGCAGCGCCTATCGGCCGCGTTCGGATGCGCGGGTGGTCGATTTACGCCCGTCGTTCTCGCCGCGGCGCGGCCATAAAGTAATCAGGTAGTAGCAGGCGAGGCCGATCGCGATCGCAGTGCCGACCGGCGGGCCCATCTCGTCCGGCCCAGCCATGCCGCCGTGGGCGTGGGCAACGCCGGCGGCGAGCGGAATCCAAGTTGCGACGATAACGAGACTGCGCAGCATTCTATTTTTGGTGAACATCGAAATTGTCCTTGAGAATCGTCCTAGAAATTGTGCTCCAAAATTGTCCCCGAACTTGCGCTCAAACCTGGCCTAACCAGCGAACTCTATAATCGTGACCGTGCTCAATAAGTCTTGATGTATTTGCCGATGGGCCAGACCGCGAGGTAGCGCCCGATAAGCTGTCCGACCCAATAACCGAGCATCGCGAGCGAGCCCCCAAAGACCAGCGAGACATACTGAGTCTCGCCGAGGAAGCTGCGCAGGGCGCCGCGCTCGATATGACGCATGTACTCGGGGGTCTGCGAGCGGATGTAGGCGATGCCCTGCACGTCAGACACCGTCAGAACATGATGCATGAATTGCACCGGCTGAAGGTATGGGGCAAGCGGTATGTAGTTGAAGCCCCATATCATTACGGCCCAAACCGGACCGCCGATCAGCGAGGTGAGGAGGAAGCTGCGCGTCTTCATCAGCAGCCAATCGAGGATTATCGCTGCCGGAATGGTCGAGATCGGCCAGACAAAGTTGATCGGATAGGACTCGGCGATGTGCCACTGGAACCAACGCCCGATCCAGCTCGCGAGGAACAGGCAGGTGCAGGTGTAGGTCGCTCCGGTGGGGAAGCGCCAGGCCACCCACTGAATCCATTGCAGCGCCGAGGGAATGATGATCGTGGCGAAGGCGGTGACGACCGGCCACCATTGCGGGTCTTTCCAGTCAGTCCAGAAATCCCAGTCGCCGGCGAAGAGCAGTTTCGTGATGTCGGCGGCCCCGCCGACGACGAAGATAGCGGTGAGCCAGAAAACCGCGTCCCAAGTGCGATCGATCCATTGGTATTTAGCGTTAAGCAGATCGCGCAGTTCGAGCCGCTTGGCTTTTTCCGCCGCCGTCATTCCAGTGGTCGTCGTCGCCGCCATACTTTCCCTGTCTCCCCGGTCTCGCGCTGGTCGCAGTCTGATTAGTAGTAGTTCAGTCTAACGGCCGCCGGCAGCCGCGGTTTGCGCCGGAATCTCGACGGTGCGCGCCTCTTTTTCGATGCCGAACAACCGGATGATAGTCTCGCCCCAGACTGCGAACATCCCGCTGGCGAGCCATCCGTACGTCACGAATGGCCAATGAAAAGGCACCGAGAAAAACTCTTCGGAGAGCCACAGGCTGTGACCCCATTCGTTGAAGGCGACCTGCACGGTCTCGAGCACGGCGGCGGTGATGAGAAGAAAGAATGACCACGGAAAGCCCTTCTTCCAAGCATAAAGCGCGGGGATCCGATAGGTACCGTAGAGGTAGGCGCCGAGGGCAAGAATGATCGAGAGCGGGAAGAAGAAGTAGAACATCGGGATGTGAGTCGGCGTCAGTGCGGTATCGCGCACCATGGTCTGATGCCAGGCGCCGTCCCATTCAGGCCAGAAGCTCGCCTCGATGTATAACGAGAGGCTGGTTGCGCCAATGATACCCCAGAGCACGGCGATGCGCCGGACTTCCTCGGCCGGGGCAATCGGCTGGCCCTCGAGGGCGCGTCCGGTGCGCATCAGCCATCCGTACCAGACGCCGGTAAGGGCGCCGAGCGACAGGAGCTCGCCCCAGAAGAGCGCGCGGTAGTGCGTCGTGAAGGCGTGAGTGCTGGAATCGAGGCCGACGGTCAGGGCGAATTTGTAATCCCAGATCCATAGAAACAGATTGCACGCGAGCAAAGCGGCGCAGCCGATGAACAGCGTTCGCCAGCCGCCCATCCAGTCGGTCGGCGCGCGACCCGCAAGCCGGCTAACTTCGGCAACGGAACCTTTGATTGCCATGGCAGTCTCTCCTCAACCCGGATATTCCTTCAACGGTTATAGCTGATTCCGTCCGGGCGTCAACCATCGGCCTAGGTTCTCGGGATACTTGGCGTCGGGGCGGATTGCGCGGTGTGCGCCGTTCGTATAACCTTCGGTTAACTTCATCTATGGCCCGGACTTATTACGGCGCAGTTTGCGCCGCCTTCACTCCGAAAAATCACCCAGCCCTGACGCCGCATCCCGGCTGACCAACCAAAAGGATTCGCTTGTCGTTCACTGCTTTTACCCTTTCGCCCGAACTCAATCGCTCAATTCGCGACCGCGGCCATTCGGTGGCCACCCCGATTCAGACCGGCGCCATTCCGCTGATCCAGAGCGGCGTCGATGTGATTGCTACCGCCGAGACCGGCAGTGGCAAGACCGCCGCGTTCCTGATCCCTCTTATCGATCGAATGCATCGCGAGGGCGCCCGACCGGCCTCGATGCTGGTGATCGAACCGACCCGCGAGCTGGCTGCTCAGGTTGGCCGCGAGTTCCAAATCCTCGCACGCCATACCGGTATGCGCGCCGCAGTGATAGTCGGCGGCGAATCGATGCGCCGTCAGATCGACGAAATCCACGCCGGCGCACAGGTCCTGATTGCCTGTCCGGGGCGGCTGCTTGACCATCTCGAGCGCGGCTACGTCAAGCTCAACCATCTGACTGCAGTGGTGATCGACGAGGCTGACCGGCTGCTCGACATGGGCTTTATGCCGCAGGTACGGAAAATCATGAAGCTGGCGCCGGCCAAGCGCCAGACCCTGATGTTCTCGGCGACGATGGGGACGGAAGCGAGCGGAATTGCGCGCGAGTTCCTGCATCAGCCGCAACGGGTGAATATCGGCGACAAGGCGGCGCCGCCGGCGGCGATCGTACAGACGCTGTGCACGGTAGCGCAGGCGGACAAGCAGGCGCTTCTATTCGCGCTTCTGCGGCGTCCCGAAGTCGAGAGCGCGATTGTCTTCGCGCGCACGAAGAGCCGCACTGATCGGGTGGCGGCGGCGCTCAAGCGCAGCGGCGCCAAGGCGATCGCGATTCACGGCGATCTATCGCAGAGCCAGCGCACGGCAGCCCTCGCGGGCTTCCGGCGGCGGGCGTATCGGATCCTGGTGGCGACGGATGTGGCCGCGCGCGGTCTCGATATTCCGGGAGTCTCGCACATTATCAACTACGATCTGCCCGACGAGCCCGAGAATTATATCCATCGGATCGGGCGGACGGCGCGCGCCGGCCGCGAGGGCCATGCGATCAGTCTGGTTACTCCCGAGGAGCGCCTGTCGCTGGGGCGGATCGAGCGCACGCTCGGAATCACGCTCGAACGGGAGATCGTCGAGGGCTTCACGCAGCCTGAGATCACCGCGCCCAAGCCGGTGGTGTTGTTTCGTTCGGGCCATGGGCGCTCGACGAGAAACCGTCCGCGCTCGCGCTGGGCGTAAGTCGCGGCGCCGCGGACTGACTGCGGCTTTCTAGATCGGGCGCTGCGCGAGTTCGATGTAGTTGCCGTCAGGATCGCGCACGAAAGCCGCCCGCGCCACATCGCCGAAATTAGCCGGCGCGACGCCGACATTGGCGCCCGCCGCGGTCAGAGCCGCAAAGGCCGCGTCGCAGTTCTTGACCTGCAGGGTCACGTAGCGAATCCCGAGCGCGGCCATCGATTTGACGACGTCGAGCAGGTTCGCCATCGGCGCCGGCTTGGTCTGACGCGCGAGCGGATGTCGGAAAGTAGCAAAAATGGTTTCACCGATCTGATAGCGATGGTTCCCAAGCAGCTTGGCTTCAACGGCTTTGGAATAAAATTCATCGAACAGATCAACGTCACTAACCCCTAGCCTGACGCCGATCTGCTGAGTGATGCCGGGATGACCGCGCGGCACGAGCTCGATCGTATTGCCGTCCGGGTCATTAATCGCCTCCGGTTGAGAAACGCCGTCAGTGGCTATTACCAGCGTCTCGTAGCCGCCCGGATGACGGCGCGGCAGCGGCTCGCGCGACTCCATCAGCTTGATGATCGAACCGTTGGCGATATAGCGATGCTGCGTGAAGCCGCCGCCGACCGGCAATACCGATTCGAATTGCAGGCCGAGGTTGTCGCCATAGAAGGCCTTCATCGCGTCGATTCTTTGGGTGAAAATACCGACGTCCACCTGGGGCCGATTGAATTCCATCGTTGTTAGCTCCTCGAGGGCGCTGGGAATTGAAGACCTGATCTAGTCAATCTGCGGTCCGCTCGTCAAATCGGGCTTATGCCGGCTGGCGTCAGTTTGAACGCGGAAGCGCTTTTCTGTAATTGTGCCGCGAGACTGCTCGCGCTCCCGAGGAACCATAGTGGATTTTGAACTTTCTCCCAAGGTCAAAGACTTTCAGCGGCAAGTCACCGCCTTTATGCACGAGAATGTCTACCCGATCGAGAAGGCGGTCGAGGAAGAGATGAACACGCACGGCAAGGAGCATCTCGAGCCCGAGAGCCTCAAGGCGGTGCGGCGCAAGGCCAAGTCTGCCGGCTTGTGGAATCTCTTCATGCCCGACGAGGAGCATGGACGCGGCCTCAAAGTGGCCGAATACGCGCCGCTCTCAGAGATCATGGGCCGCAGCCCAATCGGCTCGCGCGCCTTCAACTGCCAGGCCCCCGATACCGGCAACATGGAGGTCCTCGCGGACTTCGGCACAGCTGAGCAAAAGAAACGATGGCTCGCGCCCTGCCTCGAAGGCGAGATGCGCACCTGCTTCTCGATGACCGAACCGGAGACGCCGGGCTCGGACCCGACCCATCTGGCGACGCGGGCGACGCGCGCGGGCGACTACTACAGTATCAACGGGCATAAGTGGTTCACCTCGGGGGCGATCGGCGCGGGCTTCGCGATCGCGATGGTCGTCACCGACCCCAACGCGGAAGCGCACAAGCGCGCCAGCATGATGATCGTGCCGACCGACACACCGGGATTTAACCTGGTGCGGCCGGTCTCGGTGATGGGTCATGCGGGGGGCGGTGGTCACTGCGAGATCCTCTATCAGGATTGCAAGGTGCCGGTGACCAATCTGCTCGGGCGCGAAGGCGACGGCTTTGCGATCGCGCAGGCGCGGCTGGGCCCGGGGCGGATTCATCACTGCATGCGCAATATCGGAGTCGCCGAACGCGCGCTCGAACTGATGTGCAAACGCGCCAACACCCGCTTCACTCACGGCAGCCTGCTGGCCGACAAGGCTAACGTCCAGCAATGGATCGCCGATTCGCGGATCGAGATCGATTCGACCCGCCTGGCCGTGATGCAGGCGGCGTGGAAGATCGACACCGCGGGCAAGCGCGAGGCGCGGCAGGAGATCGCGATGATTAAGGTGCAGGCGGCGAACATGGTGATGAGCGTGCTCGACCGCGCGATCCAGTTGCACGGCGCGCTTGGCGTCAGCGACGACACGCCGATCGCGCGCTTTTGGCGCGAGAATCGTGCGATGCGGATCGTCGACGGTCCCGACGAGGTCCATCGGATGCAGATCGCGCGGCGCGAATGCCGCAAGTGGAAGTGAGTCGCAGCGGGCGGCCTTGATCCGGCAGTTCACCTGGCGCTATCTGCTTCAAGCATGGCAGACCACGTAGAAGACTTGACTCAGCCGCTTCCCGAATTTGGCGAAGTGCGCGAAGAAGAGCAGCTCGATTGGCGCCGGCTGGTGGACTACCTGCGGGAGCATCGGGTGCCCGGCGCCGAGCAGCCGCTGGTGGTGAAGCAGTTTCACGGCGGCCACTCGAACCTCACCTATCTGTTACGCTTCGGCGACGATCGCGAAGGGGTCGTTCAGGAATGGGTTGTGCGCCGCCCGCCCTTCGGACCGCTGCCGCCCGGCGGTCACGACATGGCGCGCGAGTATCGCGTGCTGTCGCGGCTGTGGGAGGGCTTCAAACAGGCGCCGCGCGCGATTCTCTTCTCCGACGATGTGTCGATTATCGGCGCGCCATTCTTCGTGATGCAGCGCAAGGCCGGCTTTACGATGCCGAATCGCCATCCGCTGGACCCCGCGATCAAGACCGATCCGGCGACCTGCCGCGCGATGTCCGAGGGCTTTATCGACGCGCTGGCCGATCTCCACGCGGTGGATTACGAGCAGCTCGGGCTCGCCGGACTGGGCCGTCCCGACGGTTTCCTCAAGCGCCAGATCGCGGGTTGGATGGATCGCTGGGAAAAGGCCAAGACCGAAGAGATGCCGTTGATGAACCGGCTCGGCGCGTGGTTCCTCGATAACCTGCCGACAGCGCAGAAGCCGGTCCTGATGCACAACGACTTCTATCTGCACAATGTGATGTTCGCGCCCGATAATTCAGGCGCGGTGGTCGGCGTCTTTGATTGGGAGATGTCCACGCTGGGCGACCCGCTGATCGATTTGGGGGTCGCGTTGAATTATTGGCGCGACGCCGATGACCCGGCCGATCTCATCGCGCTCAGCGAGGGCCATGCGCATACGACGCTGCCCGGATTTATGACTCGAGATGAGCTGGTCGAGCGCTATGGGCAGCGCTCAGGCCGCGACGTGCGCGACGCTCCGTACTATCGCGCGTTTGGGCTGTGGAAGACCGCGACCGTCGTCCAGCAGATTTATGTGCGCTTCGTGCGCGGCCAGACCCACGATCCGCGCTTCGGCCGGATGGGTATCCAGCCTCCGATCCTCGCGCGCACGGCCGCCGAAATCGTGGCCAAGCTCGGCTTCGGGCACTAGCGGAGCGAGGGGGCGGCGGAGTCTGCGACGCGCGGCCAGGATCAGTTGCCGCGCGGAGCGAGCAGGCGAGTCTTTACTTTGACCGCGCCTCGCGGACTCGGCCGCCCCCTGGAGCTGCGTCAAGATTCTTGGTTGAGTTCGTCGAGCAGGGCCTTGGCTTCGATGAGATCGAGGGTGTCGAAGCCCTCGGTGAACCAGTTGTAGATCTCTGCGAGCATCGCACGCGCCTCGGCGCGACGGCCGTGCTTCCCAAGAAGCTGCGCCAGACTGGTAGTCGCACGCAATTCCCAGGACTTCGCGCCAATGCGCTGCGCTTTTTCGATGGCGGTTCGAAAACAACGCTCTGCCTCCCCAAGCTCGGAGCGATCTTCCAGGAGTAGGAGCTCACCTTTTATCCGATGCAGTTCCGGCTCAGTCGAGTTCTGCCCAATACCGCTCACGGTCGCCAAGGTCTCTCCGATCAATCTCAGACCCTCGGCGGCTCGTCCCGTATTCGCATACGCTTCAGCAAGCGCGCCGTAGGTCAGTTCGAGACCTAATCCTCTCGCGCGCGCAGCTTCGAGCCCCTCCTCCATGTGCGCGATACCTTCTGGTTCCTGACTGGATTGTGCAAGCGCCCGACCCAGCAGAATATTATCCAGCGCTGTCCAGAACCCAAATCCGTGCTCGTTTGCCAGCGCCAGTCCGGCCTCCAACAATTCGCGTGCAATCCGGGGTTCTCTGCGGAATACATGGCAAAACGCCGCATGGTGTAGCGCCATTGCCGAACTGCTTAAGTGGCCTCGTTCCTGGGCTAGCGACAATGTTCGTCGGGTCCTATGGAGAGCCTGGTCTGGACGGCCGAGCATCCAGAGCGGCCACGCGGCGTACCCGGAGCAACCCGTGGCGATGTCCATTCCATAGAGCGCTATAAGACGCCGCTGCCGCGGCGGATCGAAGCGCTCAGCGGCTTGCTCGAAATGGGCGTGAGCGCTTGTCAGCTCACCTGTCCAGAACAGGATTATTCCCATGAACGTATGAGCAACGAGCAGCTTGTCCGGATCGTCCGAGGCCCGCGCGAGGCTGAGAAGCTGCGTTGCGATTCCGTGCGCGGCCTCAAATTGCCCCCTATTCATGCGATTGAGAAACAAGCCTCCTCGCGCCCCAAAGACATATTGAGTCTCGTCAATTCGCTCGCCGAGTTCTGCTACTCGGCTACAAACTGCCTCCACTTCCGGTGTCGAATCACCTTTGGTTTCCATCAGGGAGGGTCCGAGAGCGGCTTGCAATGCGAGTTCCTGCCAATCCCGTTCAGGTGTTTCCGGCAACGTCGCCAGGAATTCCAATCCCAGCTTCAAATTGCCGATTGCCGCCAAATGCGCAGACCGCCGCATCGCCTGCTGGCCGGCGCGCCCTAGATACTCGACCGCCTTGTCAGCGTTGTCGCTGTGGCTGTAGTGATGCGCGAGCGCGGTGACGCGGTCCTCCAATTGATTGGGGAACAGCGCCTCGATCGCCTGGCCGACGCGCTCATGCAGCAGCTTGCGCCGTTCAATCAGCAACGAGTTGTAGGCGACCTCCTGGGTCAGCGCGTGCTTGAAGATGTACTCGACATCGATGGTGGTCGGCTGCTCGTAAATGAACTCATCCCCCTGCAAATCGGCGAGCGTTCGCTCGAATTGAGTATCTGCGAGCGAGGCGATCTGTCTTAACAGGCCCCGCGGCGACTCCCGCCCGATCACCGCGAGCGTCTGCAACAATTCTTTCTGCTCGGCTGCCAGCCGATCGATGCGCGCGGCGATCATCCCCTGCACCGTCGGCGGCAAGCGCAGTTGCGAGAGTGAGCGTGTCATCTTCACTACGCCGTTGCGCGTCAGCGCGCCCGCGTCGAACAGTGCCTGCACGATCTCTTCGATAAAGAACGGATTCCCGCCGGTGCGCTCCGCAATTAGCCGCTTGAGCGGATCCAGCTCGACCCCCTCGCCCAGCAGCGCCGCCAGCATCGCGGCCCCCTCCGCGCCGCCCAGCGGATCCAGTCGGAGCTGCGCATAGTAGCTCTTGTTGGTCCACTCGTGCCGATACTCGGGGCGGTAGTTCACCAGCAGCAAGACGCGCGCGCGGGCGATGCCGTCGGCCAGCAGGTCGAGCAAGGCTTGGGTCTGCGCATCGATCCAGTGCAGATCCTCGAAGATCACGACGACCGGTTGTTGCAGGCTTTCTCTCAGGACGATCCGCTTGATCGCGTCGAGCGTCCGCTGCCGCTTGATCTGCGGATCCATCTGGGCAATCGGATCGGGACCCTCGACGAGGCCGAGCAAACCGAACAAGTACGGCTCCGTGTCTTCCAGTGCGGGGTCCAGCGCAGACAGGGCCGCCGCCACCTTCGCGCGGCGCGCCGCCGCATCGTCGGTATCGTGAATGCCGAAATAGCCGCGCAGCAACTCCAGCACCGGCAGCCACGCCGACGCCTTGCCGTGCGAGACTGAGTAGGCTTCGAGGACTTTGCAGGTCGGCCGAATCGTCGCCTTGAATTCGTGGAACAGCCGCGACTTACCGGTCCCCGCCTCGGCCATCACCGCGACGATCTGCCCCTGCCCGTCAATCGCGAGTTCGAGCGCGCGGCGCATCTGCGCAAGCTCGTGCTCACGGCCGACAAACTTCGTCAACCCGCGCCGCGCCGCCAGCTGAAAATGCGATCGCAGCGGGCCGAGCCCGGTCACTTCATATACTTCGATTGGTGTGCTGAGGCCTTTGACCGTGACCGGTCCCAACTCGCGCAACTCGAAGTAGCCCTCGCAGAGTTGGCGCGTATACTCGCTGGTCGCGATCGAACCGACCGGCGCCAGCGACTCCAGCCGCGCCGCCAGATTGGCGGTATGGCCGACCAGCCGGTACTCCACCTTCCCGCTGGTCTCGACCGAATACGCCACCACTTCACCGGTGTGGACGCCGACGCGGGCTTCGAGTGATTGCAGCCCCTTGGCGGTGCGACGTTGCCCATCCGCGCGTAACTCCTGCTGCATCTGGAGCGCGGCATACAACGCGCGCTGCGGATGGTCCTCATAGGCCGCCGGCGCGCCGAACAGCGCAAAGATCCCGTCGCCGGTGGTCCGCGCGACGTAGCCTCCATAGCGCTGGACCGCCTCGGCCATGATGCGCAGGGCCGGATCGACGATCGCGTGCGCTGCCTCGGGATCGAGATCCTCCATCAACTGGGTCGAGCCCTTGAGATCCGCGAATAGCGCCGTCACAATCTTCCGCTCCCCCTCCGGCAACGCCGAATCGTCCGGCTGCTCCGACGAGTCGCTATGCTGGAGAGCCGTTGCAGCGGTTTGAGTTGAAGCCGCTGCAGCAGATAACGGGCTGCCACACTCGGCACAGAACTTCTTGCCGGGCGCGCTTTCGGTTCCACACCTTTGACAACGCATAGGCTTACCCGAGGGAAGAGGCGACCACCTCTTCCCTCAAGAGCTGCTCGTTACATGCGCTTTATCAGTGTTAGCCGATAATCTTGTTGAGCGGAAACTCGACGATGCCGACGGCGCCGGCTTCGAGCAGTCGTGGGAAAAGCTCGCGCACGGTCTGCTCGGCGATCACGGTCTCGACCGCGCACCACGCCTTGCCTCTCAGGGTGGGCGAGGGATAAAGCGGTGAGACCGTTGGGGCAGTGATCGACGGCAGTAACGCGATCACGGCTTCGAGGTGCTCGTGCGATACGTTCATTTTGATTCCGACGCGCCGCTCGGCGTCAAGCGCGCCCTTGAAGAGCACGGCGATTTGGCGAATCTTCGCCTGCTTCCAGTCATCCAGCCAAGCCGCTTGATTCGCTACCAGGACCGGCGTCGAGGTCAATAGCTCCTCGACGATCCGCAATCCGTTGGCGCGCAGCGACGAGCCGGTTTCGGTCACTTCGACGACCGCGTCAACCAGGCCGTCGGCGGCTTTGGCCTCGGTCACTCCCCAAGAAAATTCAACATCTACTTTAACTTTACGCTGGGCGAACGTGCGGCGCGTGAACTCGACCATCTCGGTGGCGACGCGCTTGCCGGCGAGATCTTCGAGGCGCTGGATCGGAGATTTCTCCGGCACGCAGAGCACCCAGCGGGTCGGCTGCAGCGAGACCTTCGAGTAGATGAAGCTCTCGACCTGGACGAGATCGACGGCGTTTTCGACGATCCAGTCGCTGCCTGTGATGCCGGCGTCGAGGGTGCCATCGGCGATGTAACGGGGCATCTCCTGCGGCCGCAGCAGGCGGCAGCTCAGGGCCGGGTCGTCGGAGCGTGGGATGTAGGAGCGCTCGCCGACTGAAATGCGCCATCCCGACTTGCGCATCAGTTCGAGGGTCTGGGCCTCGAGGCTGCCCTTGGGAATGCCGAATTTGAGAATGCTTTGGTCAGGCATCGGATCAGGCGCTCGCCTTGGGTTGATGACCGTAGCCGGGACCGTATTTCGAGGGATCAACTTTGCGCGTATCGACGGTGACCCAGGCGTCGCCGTCGAGGCGGCGGAAGAAACAGGACTCGAAGCCCTCGTGGCAGGCGACCTGGTCGCCGTGCTGATCAACGCGCAAGAGGATGGTGTCGGCATCGCAGTCGAGGCGGATTTCGCGCACCGTCTGATGGTTGCCGGACTCTTCACCCTTGCGCCATAAGCGATTGCGCGAGCGCGAGAAGTAGCAGGCGCGGCCCGTACGCGCGGTCTCCTCGAAGGCCTCGCGATTCATATAGGCGACCATTAGGAGCCGCCCACTGGCATAGTCCTGCGTCACTACCGGGATGACGCCGCCGCTCTTGTCGAAATCAATTTCTGCAGATTTAGCCATTTTTTCATTTTTTCATTTTTTTGCTGGGCTATCGAGTATTGGCGAAAGGAGTGCGCGATTCAACGCCGTCTCGGCGAGGTCAACGGATCGGCCGGCAGCATATTAAAAGGGTCGCATGAAGCGTAGATTAGGCGCTCATGACGGAGTTCGGGAAGCGGCGCTTGCTGACGCCCCTGTTAGTGATTGTGCTCGCGGCGGTGGTCAGCGGATGCACTCGGCGGGCGCCGAAGGTGGTAGCCGCACCAGCGCCGCAGAGCGCGGTTCGACCCTTTGCGTTTCAGATCGTTTCCGGCAGCAATCAGTATCATATCGAGGGTTTTATCGCGCGGCCGGATAAACCGGGACGGCTTCCCGCGCTGCTCGTCCTGAATGGCGAAAACGGCGACGCGCACCATTGTATCGATAGCACCCGGCGCTTTACGGCGATCGGGATTCAAGTCGCCTGTATCAGTATTCCGGGCTTCGGCAAATCGTCGGGACCGAGCCGTTTCGTCGGCCCGCAGGCGGTAGGTGCGGCGCGGCGCGCGCTCGATTTGTTGGCGGCGCGGCCGGACGTCGATCCGCAGCGCCTCGCGGTGTGGGGGATGGCCGACGGCGCCGTCGCCGCCGGGCTGCTGATGGACTCGGATGCGCGGCCGCGCGCGGTGATTTTGGAATCGGGCGCCTACGATCTGCTCAAGCTGTGGCCCGAAGCGCCGCTGCGCACCAAACTGCGCATCCTGCGGCAGGTCTGGCCGTCCAAGCGGCTGCTGAAGGAGCGCAGCGTGGTCGAGAATCTGCCCGGTAAGCTCGACTGCAGCGTATTGATTCTGCACGGCGAGCGCGACAGCAAGATGCCGGTGGGGCAGGCCGAGCAACTGGCGCAGGCTTTGAAGGATCGCGGCGCGCGGGTCGAGACCCATTATTTTCCGCAGGGCGCACACGATCTCGGCGCGCGGGTCGATGGGCCGTTGCGAGTCTTTCTGCTCGACAATCTGGTGGCGGCGAACCCGCACGCGGCTTCGTGAAGTTGCGGGTCAAAGCGATATCGCGCCGTGCGCGTCCTCTGCCGATCACGCTTTTGCTGGGCTTCGCGATCGCGCTGAGCGGCTGCTCCTCCGACAGCGTCGGCGACGCGCTGGCCGCGCCGGATCCGCCGAGAGTTGCCGGCTACGCGACACCGGTTCCGACGCCCGGCTCGGACGATCAAGCGGGGCCGGGCGCATCCGCCGGCTCAGCGCCTTTCGCGATCACGACGGGACCGGACCAGGCGATCTGGTTCGGTCAGTTTCTGACCAATCAAATCGGACGAATTGCGCCGGACGGCACGGTGACGCTCACGGTCGTCAAGGAGGGTGGAATTGCCGAGCGCATGACTAACGGCCCGGACGGGGCAATCTGGTTCACCGATCCCTCGTCGAACCGAATCGGTCGAATCGACCCCAGCGGCGCGGTCACCTACGTTTTGGCGCCGACAGAGAACAGCGGTCCGGCCGGCATCACTCTGGGGCCGGACGGGAATCTTTGGTTTACGGAACACGCTGCCGGCCGGATCGGACGGGTAACGCCGCTTGGGACCGTGACGGAGTATTTGCTGACGAGTCCGAGCGCTCCCGCAGGTATCGCGACGGGCCGCGGCGGTAAACTCTATTTTGCGGAGAACGCGAGCAATCGGATCGGGCGAATCTCTCTGGACGGGCAACTCGAGGAGTTTCCGCTGCCCCATCCGGGGAGCGCACCCAATGAGATCGTTAGCAGCGCGGACGGCAATCTCTGGTTCACCGAGGTCGCCGCGCAAAAGGTCGGGCGGCTGACGCCGGCGGGCGACATGATCGAGTTCGCGCTACCCGCGGCGGGTCCGCCGATGGGGCTCGCGGCCGGGCCGGACGGTGAGCTCTGGGTGACGATTCCAGCCGCGCACACCGTTTGCCGCGTCGCACGCGATGGCCAGGCGACGGCCTTTCGCTTTGCCGACTCGGTGATGCCGGCCTTGATCGCTGCCGGCTCCGACAAGAATCTGTGGTTCACTGAGCCGACCGGCAAAATCGGCCGTTTGACCACGGCCGGATTCCTCACCGAATTTCCCTCCGGCTGGCCTCCTGAGTCCGTCCGCGCATCCGTTGGATCGCCGAATCGAGGAGGCTCAGCTCAGGACAACGCTTCGCCCGCTGACGCCGTCAGCGTGACTCGGTAATTTCGGAAATCCGCGCACGGTGCGGGGCAATAATCGTCGTCAGCCATCGGTGGAGTGGGCGGATCGAGCGTTTTTGCGCTATAAGCGTGACAACAATTCCACGGACAGGCGCGAGGCGCCGTTGAAGGAGACATGATGGCACGTCATCTTGAAGGCAAAATCGCCGCAGTAACCGGCGGTGGGCGCGGGATCGGCCGCGAAGTCGCAAAAGCGCTCGCGTCGCAGGGCGCAACGGTGGTGATCAACGACCTAGGGGTGACCGTCGCCGGGCAGAAAGAAACCTCATCGCCGGCCGACGACGTAGTGAAGGAGATCACGGCTGCAGGCGGCCTTGCGGCGGCAAATCACCTGGACATCTCGACGCCCGAGGGCGGCGAAGGGCTGGTCAACCAGGCGATCAAAGACTACGGCCAGCTCGACATTCTGGTGAATGTCGCCGGCATCCTGCGCGACCGCATGATCTTCAACATGACGGTCGAGGAATGGGACGCCGTCGTGCGGGTCCATCTGCGCGGCCACTTCTGCACAATGCGTCCGGCGACGGCGCACATGCGCGAGCGGAAGTTCGGGCGGATTATCAATTTCTCGTCGAACTCGGCGCAGGGCAGTCCGGGTCAGCCGAATTACGCGGCGGCGAAGGCCGGCATTCTCGGGCTCACCTACAGCGCGGCGAATTCGATGCAAAAGTACGGCGTCACAGTCAACGCGATCTTCCCGGGAGCGGCGACGCGAATGACCGACACGATACCGGGCGGGCGGATGCCGAATGCGCCGAGCGATAGTCAGTCGGTCGCGGGGACACCGATGGACCCAGCGAATGTGCCGCCGATTATCGTCTACCTGTGCAGCGACGAAGCCGCCAACGTCACCGGCCAGTGTTTTGGCGCGTCAGGCTATCGGATCACGCGCTACACGCACATGGCGCCGGACCGCGTGCTGATGAATCAGGGGCCGTGGGATATCGACCAGTTGTTCAAGGTCTTCAAGGCCACGCTCGGCGTCGGACTCGAGCCGCCGCGGATGTTCTAGTGTCATGTAACCTATTTATCTACATGCGGAATCCCGAAGGGGCGGTCGCAAATACAAGACGTTTGCAGCCGTATGGTTAGAAGTTATTTACGTTACACGACACTAGCGCGGCTGAGTTAGAGCGCTCTCGGGGCGGGTCGGCGATACTCAGAGTTCGATATGCAAGCGGAGGCCCGGCACAATCACCGGGCCGCGGTCGCGATTGTAGCCGGGATTGTCGATGTACTGCAGATCGGGTGCGGCGAAGAAGCCGCTGTGAATCGGTATGGGAAGACTGTAGTAACACTCCATGATCTTCTCGGGGCCGTAGGTCAGGCGGCCGTCGCCGAGGATAAAACCCAGTCCGCCCAAGGCGAGATACTGCTGATGCCGCCGTGAGATCGCGTTGCCGACGAAAGCGACTCCGAACCTGTCCCGCGGGCGGCTCCAGAGCGCGCCGCTTAAGTCGCCGCCAAACGCAACGGTCGCGTCCACCTCGGTATAGTTGAAAGACTCATACTGACCTTCATTCCATCCGACGCGAAGGAAACCACGAATATAGTCAGTGAATGCCTGCTCGGCGTTGAGACCAAAACCGTATTTGAGCTTGGTCTGACGCGGATGCGCGCTGATCTCTGGGGTCGGCGTTGCGTGATGCAGAAAACGATCAATCGCCTGATGGTAGTTGCCCATGTTGGCGAAATTGGTAAAGGCGAGCAGGCGAATGACGCTGCTCCTGCCTTTGATCAGGTGCGGGCGGTATTCGACTTGGTAGTTCTCGGAATGAGCATCCTGCAAGTTCTTTTGGAGGTTCAATCCATTGGCGCGCTTTGAGAGCAAGGCCTCGCCGAAACGAAAGCCCCACGAGCGATCTTCGTAATCGAAAATCGCTCCGTAGGTATAGCCACGGGTGTCCGCGGCATAATCGTAGGAGCCGTTGTTGACCACGGTCCAGTTCATAAAGTCCGTGTGGCTATCATTCGCGACACTGTTGAGATCGAAGAAATCGACGAGATCGAGTTTGCCCACGTGGATATCGAGCCGGCGCACCGGTAGCGTCGTCAGCATCGAGAGTGGCGTGCGCTCAACCGTCTCAGTATCGTCGCTCAACGCGATCACCTTGCGCAGCCAAAGCCGCGACAGATAAGGCGTCGCGTCCAACTGTGGATTGCGGGTCGCATCCGCATTGGTAAAACCTCCCAGTCCGAGGGCCTGACTGAGGCCGCTGCCACCGGCGCTCTCGAGGTCCAGAATGGCCTCAGTAGTCTGGTCCAACCGCACGCCGGTGTAGAGCGTGGTTACTTCGGAAAGCGCCTGCTCGGAGGCATGCTCGAAGCTGTGGGGACCGCTATATTGGGCTGGAAAGCGCGGATGCCATTGAAAGATGAAATTGCCCTGGCCGGAGAGCCACACCGGAAGGGTTTGCGAGTGCGGGAAAACGGTGTCCTGAGCGTTGTCATAGCTGAGTTGGGCTCGCGCGACGCAGCACCACAAAAGGATCGCGCCGGGCAGGGCGACAGTGATGGCGAGAATCCTCGAGCGCAGCACCCTAAATTCTCTATAGTAACCCCTTCGTTCAGGCGATGGCGGTTGCGTTGTTGCCGCCCATGCGGTTAGAGGTGACCGCCGCGTCGTGGACCGCTCGACGTTGGTGAAGTTGGATCTGGCCGCCTGACGGGTGGCGGAGCCTACCTCTCAGCGGATGGCCTCGGTATTTTCATCAACTGCCTTCTGCAGGCAGATGTTTGGAATCTGCGCTCCTGCTTAAATTTGCGCCGCCCCTTTCCTGCCACACCGTAAAGACCAAAAAGCCTGCTCACCTGACTGCGCAAAACACGTTTCGTGCCCGGCGCGCTCGCCAAGACCAGAAAGAAATCCGCGCGATCCAGCAACAACAGGAGGGCTGGCACGTTTTGGATCGAACGGCCGCCCGACCCAACTCTTCATGTGGCCGTGTTCTTCGTGGTTGGGGTCAGATAGTGCCTCTAGCAGACTGCGGAAAAATGCTGTTGCAGTCACGAGTTTCTTTAGCTTCCAAGATTCGATGATCATCTGAATTACCGCGCGGATGAGAGTCGAGTGGGTCCGCGGCAGTCATCGGCGCTGCGATTCAAGTAGTAACTACCGAGAGGGTGCGCATGCGCACGAGGTTGTAGGCCGCGGCGGCGAAGGTAAACATCCAGCCGACCCGGGCTACGCCGCGATGCCGGGTCTTGCGCAACAAAGCGACGGTCTTGAGCCACCCGAAGGCTTCCTCGACCCGTTTGCGCCGCCACTGACTGAGCGCGTAACCGAGATGGCGGCTGGTGCGGCGGTCGATCGCAGTGGCTGGCTTTTGCGCGACGTGCGGCGTGACGGCATGATCGCGCAACTCCCGGACGAACGCTTGGGCGTCGTAGGCCTTGTCGGCGCCGAGCGTCACGCGCCCAAAGCCGGGAGCGTTGCTACCATCGCCAGCGCGGCCTCGCGTTCGGCGCGTCCCGTCGCCTGCGTCAGCCGCGTGTTCACCACCAGACCGTTGCGATTCTCCATCAGCAAGTGGCCGAGGCAGCAGAGTTTGGCCTCCTGCCCGTTGGCCTTCTTGTACAGTCGCGCTTGCGGGTCGGTGGTCGATTGATGGGTGGTGTTGGCGCGTCGCTCGCCGCGGAAATCCACGCTTGGATTACCGGGTTCATCCGGCGGCGTCGATAAGCGGTCCTTGGGCTTGAAGCTCTTGTGCCCGGCCCAGGCCTCGATCAAGGTGCCATCAACCGTGAAGTGCTCGGCCGAGAGCAACCCTTGAGCCCGCGCTTGCGCCACCACTTGTTGAAAAAAGCCTTGTGCCACTTCGCCTGCGAGCAGGCGCTCCCGGTTCTTGGTGAAGACCGTGACGTCCCACACCGCGTCGTCCATGCTGAGTCCGACGAACCAGCGGAACAGCAGATTGTCATCAAGTTGCTCCATCAGCATGCGCTCACTTGCGAACGCTGTAGAGCACTTGCAGCAACAGCGCTCGCAGCAACTTCTCCGGCGCGATCGAAGGTCGCCCGCTCGTGGCGTAGAGCCTAGCGAAGCGCGGCCCCAGGGCCCTCAGCGCCTCGTCGACCATCACGCGCAACGGTCGCAACGGATGATCCTTGGGCACCCGCCGTTCGGCCGAAACGTAACTGAACATCCCGCTCTGCTCGTGGTCCGTACCCCGCATCACCTCACCCTCCGCCGCCGCTTATTTACTCCTCTACATCTCACCAAACAGAAATGCGATCCTTTTTCCGCATCCTGCTAGAGTTCGCGCTAGCCGCTCTGCGGTCGACGGAATGACGTCTCCCCTAAACCGCCCGACTTCGGGTCTCGCGCAAACGTCCAGAACTGGCATTTACTCGATGGTTCGACACCTTCCGACAGCAGGTTAAATCCGTTCTTCCGATAGAAGGGTACGTTCCTCGCCAGGAACGTCTCCAAGTAGCAGGGGAGAGCCTCTGCTTCGGCCCGGTCGAGCATTGGTTTCAGTAAAGCAGTACCAACGCCCTTGCCCTGATGAGTAGGGTCAACTCCAATGAATGCCAGGTACCAATGGGTTGCGGCCATCGAATCGTGATGCAGCTTCTCCATGAAAGTGAGAAATGCCGATAGGCGCGCGAACCCTACGTCGCCGAATATCACTGACAGCTGGTCTAGTCCGGCGAGCGTCGCGAGTTTAGAGCTTGCATGCTCCTGCGAAAGCCAGATCGCAATACCCCTACGGTCGGCGGTGCCTTGCACCTCGCCCGATACCATGCCGTATCGGGCGAAGCGACTGAAAAAGGACGATAATACCCTAACCCGTTGCGCCGCCTCCGGAACGAAGTGCACGAAGGGCGGATCGTCGTGGAAAGCCCGAGCGAGTGTCTGCCCTGCTTCTTCCGCTTCGCCGTCCGATAGTTTCGTAATTTTTAACGATGCGTTCATACATGACGGCAATTGGGAAGGGTTAGAGCTTCACACCCGTAACGATGCTCCAGTAGCCAAAGGTTGGTATCACTTCGAGCTTACCGAAACCCGCTTGACTCAGCATTTGTATCAGCTGTCCCCCTGAATACTGCTGCCCTGTGCACCACAGCAGCATTGTTATATTGAATGCCGCGACTGCGTATGGACCGGTGCGTTCATCGTTAAAGAGCATCTCGTGTATTACAATGCGCCCGCCGCTCGGCAGGCTCGCGTAGCTTTTCTCGGTCAGGAAACTACATCTGTCGGGTGGCCAGTCGTGATAGATCATCGAATAGAAGTGCAGGTCAGCTTTCGGAAAGTTGCTCTGCCAAAGATCCCCGATATGAGTTCCAATCCGATCCGTCAGGCCGTTCCGCAAGGCGATCTCTTGGGCTGCATTACAAACCGGCTCCATATCGAAGACAGTCGCCCTTAGGTTTGGCCATCGCGTGAGCGCGCCTATGCAGTGCGCACCAGAGCCACCACCGATGTCGAGCATCTGTCGATTCGCAGAGAGGTCAAGCTTGTCCGGCCAGGCGAGCGCCGGTCCCATACTGCAGCTGTGCATCGCGAGAGTGAAGGCATGAGCGAGCTCTGCGCGCTCCTCATGCGACTTAGTCCAGTCCCCTCCGCCGTATGCTTGGGGCGAATCGGTTTGCGCAGCTTTTACTACGCTGCTGATCGAGTACATCGACTCCAAGTCGATGACGATATTCTGCCAATGCGAACCGAAGTAAGTTGGGCTGGATTCGAGGAGGTAATCTTCCGCTACCGAAGTAAGGCGGTAACGTCCCTCTCGCAGTTCGACGAATCCCGCCGCTGCGCTTATGGAAAGGAGCGCTTCTGCCGGGCGCGGCGCCAGTGTGAGAGCGTCGCAAACCTCCGACAAGCTCCGCGGGCGCTCGCCCAGCAGCGCGAACACTTTGAGCTTATGCGCCGCGAGAATGGCGGCGCTGCCTTGGAGTGCGAAGTACACGTCCCACAACGGACGGTCGTCGCTTCGCGGACGGCGAATCTGAAATGGGGTTTCCATTGGCTCCCTCGTATACTGGTGTCTCCCGTGACTCACAATTGTTTAGACAGTCGGCTGTGCCGCGCGGACTTCGCCTGGAAGCACCCGTGTCGGGTGAAGCCGCTGAATGAGGATGCCAATGCCCCAGCCCGTTTCGCTGAGTCGAGAAGAGAGTGAACGAGGGAGGGTCGTCGAGTAAATTAGTCGATCATCGACGCTGGGCACGCGGAGCTTCGGCTTTCGACGCGGCATGATGGAAGCCTCCCCAAAGAGAGAGTGCACCCTCCCGTGCTCACGACTCTAGGTTGGATGTTCGCCGAGTCCCCATGGCGTCCATCGGACCCCCCGTCGTCAGTTCCAAAAAGAAGGGTATAGACGAAGCCAGTCTACTGCCGCAGATATAATGGATTGAGCGAAAAACGCAAAGAGACTACAGCGGTTGCATTTAGCAAGCTGAAGACGCCAAGCAGCCGCATCGACAGCTCTTTTTCCCCTCAACCCTGTTCGTTCAGCTTCTCGAAGACAGTTCGTCCCCAGTCGTGACCGCGTCGCCCGACCCGCGTTGTTGCAAAAACCATATCGATAATGCCGGCGAGCCAAAGTACAGCCAAAGTCACCTTGTTCTTCGCTTGACAACGACCACGGTCGGCGCTATAAGCCCAACTTATTCGCGGGAAATCTGGCGCCCCCTGCGGGATTCGAACCCACGGCCCCAGGATTAGGAATCCCGCGCAAGGGGTAATCTCGGATCATCTCAGATCAGACTGCGTAGGAAAATCAAGGGTTTTCTGAGCCGAGTGATCGGCTCAGTTCGTCTCATAAGTGGACACTTTGGACACTTCGTGGACACTTTCTCGAGTTTGAAACCCCACCATCTGAACACCGCTGGCTGACAGACTTAACCATCTGAGTCGCTCGACGAAATCTCCATCGTCGCGTAACTGAGCACTCCCGTACTGCACTAAATTCGTTGGGCACTGTCTCTCGGATGACGCCAAGATCGAGACTCCGGCAAGGAACTTGCTCAATAGGAAAAGCCAGCGAGCCGCACTTTGATGTGTGAGTTTCAGATTTTCACCGTGAGGGCGTTCGCATGGAGAGCAATCCTTATCTTGAAGCGCGTCGCGAATGGGACGAACGATACGCTGACCTCGTTCTCGGAAAACGCAACTGGCAGATCGCCGCTGGCGGCCTCCTGCTCCTGAGCCTGATTCTCGCCAGCGGTATCGTCTGGATCAGCAATCGCAGCCGCTACATCCCCTACGTCGTTGAAGTCGACAAGATGGGATACGCCCTGACGGTCCCGCAACCCCTCACGCCGATTGCCCTGCCGGACGTAACCGCGCGCATGGAACGCTACGAGCTAGCGGCCTTCATCCGCGACGCCCGCTCGGTCACCAGCGATCCCCAGGTAGAGCATCAGACGCTCAACGCACTGCTCGCGCATACACGCGGCGCCGCGGACCGCTTTCTCGACGAGTACTACCACTCCGACAACTTCACCCATAACCCGTTCAAGATCGCCGAGAAGCAGACCGTCTCGGTTCAAATCGACTCGATCCTTAGGCTCTCAACCCGCAGCTACCAGGTGCGCTGGACCGAGCAGCAGCGCGACCTAAACGGCATCGCGGTCGGGTCACCGTCCCATTGGGAAGCTGCGCTGCAAACCGAAATTGTACCGCCGAGTTCCGACGACGCGATCGTCAGCAATCCTCTCGGCTTTTGCGTAACGCAGATTAGCTGGACCGAACAGCAAGGTTAACCCGGCAACAACGCCCGCAGGGAGGCAGAGCGATGAGAAGGACCGCCATCGCAGGAGCATTCGCCCTGGCGCTAACTTTAGGAGCCTGTGCGACGAAACAGCCAGCACCTCCTCCGCTCAAACTCGTAACCGAGGCGGAACCCGCAACGGCGGCGTCGCCAGCTCCGCCAACTCCAGAGCAGATCCTTGCCGAGCAGCCGCCCGAGGTTCAGGAGGCTGTCAAAGCGCACGACAAGAGCGGCGATTGGGCGATCTACAGGACACCGGGGTACACGCTCTATCCGTATAACCAAGGTCCCCAGCCGGCAGTCGATTGCGAGCCGCTGCGAACTTCAGACATTCAGCTGCAGCCAGGCGAGACGATCACCGACGTTGCGATTGGTGACAGCGAGCGCTGGATGGCAACGCCCGCTTCCTCGGGAGACCCGCGAAACCCTGTGCCGCATCTCGCAGTTAAGCCGCAAGCTCCGGGCATCCAGACCAACCTTACGATCTACACAACGAAGCACATCTACCACATCCTGCTCCGCTCGCGCGGAAGCCACGCGGTGCAGGAGGTCGAGTTCTACTACCCCGACGAGCTGATAACGGCGATGAAAAATGCCGACTCCGCCCCCAAGGCACAACAGGATACCACGGCCGATCCGCCGGGCGACGACTCCGGCAACGTCGTGAAGGTTGCCAACGTCAATCCGGCACAACTCAACTTCGCGTACACCGTGGGCGGAGCGAACGTTCCGTGGAAGCCGATTCGCGCCTTCGATGACGGCTCGCACGTGTACATCCAGATGCCACCGGGAATGAAGTCGAGTGAAGCGCCGGCGCTGCTCGTTAACGCAGGCAGCGGAACCCAGATGGTGAACTACAGGGTCAAGGGAAACTACTACGTCGTCGACCGCTTAGTCACCGACGCAATCCTCGTCTCGGGAGTCGGGCGCGATCAGGACCGAGTGACGATCAGCTACGCGGGAGCGGCGAGGTGAGCACCATGGCGACTGAGGATATGAGACTGGACGGCCAGGGCGATCTTCGGGACGAATCGGAAGGCTTGCTGGACCAGGAGCACCCCGGAGGCGGTCGATTCAACCGGCTCATACTGATTACCTTCGCCGTCGTCGCGATTGTGAGCGGCGTGGTGGTAGCGCTGGGCGTAGAGTCATCCCGTTTCGGGACCTCGGGTGTACAGAAGCAGGTTGACGATCCGGGAGCATCGGCACGAAACAGCGGAGAGATTGCAGACCTCGCCGCGCACGGCGGCAAGCCACTCGCAGCACCGGCTTTCGTACCGCCTCCCGTTGTGGTCGCGACCGCGCAAGCGCCGATCCAAAACGCACCGCCGCGACCGCCAACCCGTTACGCGCAATGGGCGGAAGAGAAGTACATGAAGGCGCTTGAAGCGCCGCAGATGGTCTCCGTTTTTCACGGCGGCGGCACGCTGGAAATCGCCCACGCGAATGGCCAACAGAGCACGAACTTCAACACTGGCAATTCCACTGATCCCACCGTGACACTCCACCCGCCCGCATCGGCGTTCTCGGTGATGGCGGGAAGCGTGATTCCAGCCGTACTCGTAAGTGGGATCAACTCCGACTTGCCGGGGCCGATTCTCGCCCAGGTCAGCGAGAACGTCTTCGACAGCGCCACCGGAAAATACCTGCTGGTCCCGCAGGGCAGCAGACTCATCGGCATATACCAGAACGCCTCCGCCTATGGTCAGCAACGGGTCGAGATCGCATGGCAGCGGCTCATCTTCCCGAACACCTCGAGCATGAATCTCCCGCAGATGCCGGGAGCTGATCAGGGCGGCTACGCGGGGTTCACCGACGAAGTGAACAACCACTACATGAGAACCTTCGGCACCGCGGCGCTCATGAGTCTTATCAGCGCCGGCCAGATGGTAGGGCAGATGGCGACGTTCGGAGCCGGCGCGACTTACGGACCCTACGGCTACTCACAGCCGAACCAGTGGGCGATGGCGAGTCAGACGGCCGGATCTGCTGCGTCGGGACAGTTCGGCGCCGTGGGTCAGCAGATGATCGGCCAGGGGATGAATCGCCCACCGACGATCGAGATCCGGCCCGGCTACCAGTTCAACGTGATGGTCACAGAGGATCTCGTGTTTCCGGCGGCCTACAAAGGCTGAACGTACACAAATTGTACACGGAGCACATGCGCGAGCGAGGATGAAAACGTACACAAAACCGCTTCAAGGAGAAGGTCGATGGGAGTGCTGAAACGCAAGGAAGAACCGACCCAGACGATCACGTTGCGTGTACCAGCTTCGGTGAAGGCGGAGATCGATCGGCTGCGAGAGAGCACAAGCGAGGCGGGTTTCGATCTGAACGCGACAATCTGCGAGTCGATCACCCGCCTGACGCGACAGATGCGCGACGAGATCGATGGCTTGAACGGGAAGACCGCGGGGAGAGACCGTTCTCGAAAGCCTGCAACAACGAACGGGCTGGCACATTCAGATCGGAAACTGCCCGCCAGCGCTCCTGATGGTCAGGGCGGAGTGTAAAGCGATGTGCGTCGGAGTTCGGGATGGAGTGAGATCTGTGATCAGATTGTTGAGATCTGGTGCGGGCGGACGGAGGGCTGTGAGTGCTGTGTTCGGAGGGGTGAAGAAGTGGGGTAAAGGGCGTTCGTTCGTAGAGCAAGATAAAGCATCTGCGGTGCAGTGCCGCAGATCCGGCGTTTTCTCCAACATTCTCACGGCCTTTCCCCCACTTGAGAGCATCCTGGTCGGCCAACTGCACAGTACGGCGAAAAGCACCTCAGGCCCAGCCGATCGAAGGCTGCATTTTGAGGGTCTTCGGCACGCTCGGAGACCCGTCTTGGCGATGGTCGGTTCAGCCTTTTCCATGGCTCTGTTGGTCTCGCTGGCATGGGTTCTTGGACTGCGTATTTCACTAACCGACAGCGCCGCGCCGGCGGGGATTTACCGAATGGTGCCCGGAGTATTCGTTGAGCGCGGCGAGCTGGTTGGAGCCTGCCTACCGCCATCGATCGCACAGGAAGGACTGGCTCGCGGTTACCTCTCGAAAGGCGATTGCCCAGACGGAGCTGAGCCGGTCGCAAAAAGAATTGGAG
>DATGHL010000007.1 GCA_035308025.1 Candidatus Binataceae bacterium | reverse complement strand
CGGCGCATCCGCTCCATCACGGCGCCGAAATCAATCTCCTGCTCGTCGATGGGCGGTGCGATCCTCATGCGTGACGCCGAGTTGGTTGCGGCCGCGGCGCGCGACGCGCTCAGCAGCGCCTTCGAGGGGACGCAGCCATAGTTGAGGCAATCACCACCCATCAGATGGCGTTCGATCAGCGCGACCTTCGCGCCGAGTCCGGCCGCGCCGGCTGCGGCGACGAGCCCGGCGGTGCCGGCGCCAATCACGACGAGGTTGTAGCGCGCCGCCGGCCGCGGATTCGCGATGGTCGCGAGATCGACGTTATCCGCGAGCCGGCGATTATGCTCGTCGGCGGGGAAAATCTGGGTCGGTGGGATCAATCGGCGCCGACTATATCTGAACGCGACGCACCTAATGCTGGCGCTCCCTCTCCGACGTGGGAGAGGGAGCAGACAGAAGCAGCCTCAACTCGTCCGCGCGGCGGTGGTATCAGTTACCGATCCCGTAAAGCGCGGCGGCGTTGTCAAAGACGATCTTGCTGCGGATCGCCTCGGGCACGTCAGCAAAATCACGTTCAACCACTTTGCGCGACTCGGGCCAGGTCGAGTCGGTGTGCGGAAAATCCGACGCCCACATATAGTTTGCCGATCCGAACAACTTGTAGGCAGCCGGACCCACCGGATCGTCCTGGAAGGTCGCGAACATCTGGCGGCGAATATACTCGCTCGGCTTCGTCGGGAGGGGATTCGGCATGATCGCGTTAAATTTCTCGTAAGCGTGATCGAGCCGGTACATGTAATGGGGAATCCAGCCGACATCGTTTTCCGCCGAGACGATAATGAGCTTGGGAAAACGCTCGAGCACGCCGCCGAAGATGATCGAGCTTAGCGACTGCTGCACCTCGTGAATCAGATTGGCGTAAATTTCGCCCATCGATACGCGTGACGCGCCGCCCATCAGGGCGTCGCCCACCTTGGCGAGATCGCCGCCCTTGCCCTTGCCGGTGATGACGTGCAAAGACAGCGGCATGCGGCAATCCGACGCCGCCTGCCACAGCGGATCATAAAGGTTGCTCGAATAGGGCTTGTCCTTAGGCGGCGAGCCCCAGATCATCGCCCCGCGCAGTCCGTTCTTCGCGCAGGCCTCGAGTTCCTTGACGCCGAGGGCGATATCCTCGAGCGAGATGAGCGCGGTCCCGATAAGCCGCTTGGGATTATGTGCGCAAAACTGCGCGAGCCAATCATTGTAGACATGAAAGCAGGCGCGCTGCAGGTCCGAATCGTCGAGCCCGAATAAGGGCATCCCAAGGGTCGTGTAAAGCACCTCCGCTTCGACGCCGTCAATGTCCTGGTCCTTGAGCCGTTCGACGGGATCCCATCCGCTGGGTCGCGCGGCTTCATAGCCCTTCTTCATGTGTTCGCGCAGTTCGACGCCGCTGCGGCCGGTGCCGAAGCCGCCCGCGACCGGAAACGGGCTGATCCCCGGGGCGGTGAAGAGGTAGCCCTTGCCGTCGGGCCGCGGCTCGACGTGGGGCGCGCGGTCGCGGAATTTTTGATCGAGCCTGGTGGTCCAGAAATCCTCCGGCTCCATCACGTGTGAGTCTGCCGAGATCAAACGTAGCTGTCCCATAATTTGCCTCGCGCAATATTGGTCTGTGGAAACTATCTTCTACTTCGTCCTTTTTGAAGAGCATTTCAAGCGAAATGAAACCGAGCGAGCAGGCAGATCTTACAACAAGGCGCCGCGGCGGGTGCGCCCGAGATGACTGTAAGCGCGCGGTGTCGCGACGCGTCCGCGCGCGGTCCGCGCCACAAACCCCTCCTGCAGCAAGTAGGGTTCGTAGACCTCGCCGATGGTGTCGGCCTCTTCGCCGACGGCGGCGGCGAGGCTTTCGACGCCGACCGGACCGCCGTCAAACTTGTCGATGATCGCAGCAAGGATCGCGCGATCCATCCGGTCGAAGCCGCAGGCGTCGATTTCGAGCAACTCGAGGGCGCCGAGCGCGACCTCGCGCGTGACGATCGCGGCGTCGTGAACCTGGGCGAAATCGCGCACCCGCCGCAGCAGGCGGTTGGCGATCCGCGGGGTGCCGCGGGCGCGGGCGGCGAGCTCGGCCGCGCCGTCATCGTTCATCCTGACGTTGAGCAGCCGCGCCGATCGTCGCACAATCTCCGCCAGTTCGTCGTGCGCATAGAAATCGAGATGATAGTGCTGGCCGAAGCGGTCGCGCAGGGGCGAGCTCAAGAGCCCGGAGCGGGTGGTGGCGCCGACCATCGTAAAGGGCTTTACCGCAAGGCGCATCGTGCGCGCGCCGGGTCCCTTGCCGACAACGATGTTGAGCTCGAAGTCCTCCATCGCCGGGTAGAGGATCTCCTCGACCACGCGCGCCAGCCGATGAATTTCGTCGATGAAGAGCACGTCGCCCTTGTCGAGGTCGTTGACGATCGCGGCGAGATCGCCGGCGCGTTCGATGGCGGGTCCGGAGGTCGAGCGCAGGTTGACGCCGAGCTCGCGCGCGATGATATGCGCCAGTGACGTTTTGCCGAGCCCGGGCGGGCCCGAAAACAGCACGTGATCGAGCACCTCGCCGCGCTGGCGCGCGGCCGCGATCGACATCCCGAGAATTTTTTTGATGCGTTCCTGGCCGACGAATTCGGTGATCGAGCGCGGCCGCAGGGAGAGGTCGATGGTTTGCTCTTCGCCGGCTGCCGGCGCGGTGGCCATCAGGGCCGCGGGCGCCGGCGATGCGGCGCGGCGCGCCGCGACCGCTTCGGCGTCAGGCGCAGCGGCGCGCTCGCGGGTGATCGTCGCGTCAAGCGGGGCGAGGTCTTTCATTTGCGCATCTTTCAACGCGATTACTTCTCACCGAGCGATTTACTTCTCACCAAGAATGACGGCGAGCGATCTGCGGATGATCGCTTCGAGCTCATCGCCCGCGCCCGGCGCGCCGATCGCATCGACCGCACGCTTCGCCTCAACCGGCTTGTAGCCCAGATTGATCAGCGCAGAGATCGCGTCGTCGAGCATCCCGTCGCCGCCGGCGCGCCCGTTAACTGCGCCGTCCACGACGGCTGCCGCCGCGAGGCTCAGGCCGCCGACCTTGTCGCGCAGTTCGCGCACGATGCGTTCGGCGACCTTCGCGCCAACCCCCGGCACGGCGTCGAGCCGGGCAGTGTCTTCACGCGTGATCGCGGCTGCCAACTCGTCGGGCGCGAGCACCGACAATACCTGCAACGCGAGCTTGGGACCGACATGCTGCACGCTCATCAGGAGATCGAAGGCGCGCTTCTCGCCGCTGCTCGCAAAGCCGTAGAGCGTGAGCGCATCCTCCCGCACCACCTGCCGAATTTCTAGTTTGACCGGCGCGCCGGCCGCCGGCGTGCGATAGTAGGTGCTCAACGGGATAAAAACTTCGTAGCCGACACCGCCGGTCTCGACGATCAGGCGGCCGGCGTCGCGCAGCAGGATCAGGCCGCTCAGCGTAGCAATCATGCGCGCACCCGGGATTTAATCCGCCGCTGGGCGTCGGCGGCGCGAATCGCGAGACCCAGGCGCGCGCGAAACAGATGCGTCAACGCGATCGCGAGGGCGTCAGCAGCGTCATCGGTCAACGGCGTGGCCTCATCCAACTCGAGCGTCCGCCGGACCATCCGCTTGACCTGCGCCTTGTCGGCGCGGCCGTAGCCGGCGATCGTCAGTTTGACGTCGGTGGGCGTGTACTCGAAGACCTCGAGCCCGCGATGAGCCGCAGCGAGCATCGCGACCGCGCGCGCCTCGCCGAGCGTAAAAGCACTCTGGACGTTGGTCGCAACGAAACTGCGTTCGAGGCTCATCGCGGCCGGGGAGTATTCGTCGATCACGTTGAGGAGCTTTTCGTACAGTGCAGCGAGGCGGCCTGGCCCGCGCGACATCCCATTGCTGCGGATCGAGCCCGCACCTACCCAGACCAGCGTTGCGCACCGCTCGACCACCCCGAACCCGGTCGCCGCATTGCCTGGGTCAACCCCGATTATCCGCATCCCCCCGCCCCTCGGCTCGTTCGCAGAGCCTCACTCCGCCGACTTAATTTGGAACGCAACTCGCAGACTCGCCTGCTCGGCTCCGTTCGCAGAGCCTCACTCCGCCTAGCGTTAAGCCGCCGAGAACTGCGCCATCACCTCGTCATCGATATCGAAATTGGCCGCGACGCTCTGCACGTCGTCGTGCTCTTCGAGGTCCTCCATGAGCTTGAGCACCTGCTCCGCCTGATGGCCGCTGACCTTGACAGTGGTCTTGGGCGCCATGGTCAATTCCGCGGCGGCGATCGCGATCTTAGCCGCCTCGAGGGCGTCGCGCACGGCGGCGAGTTTGTCGGGCGGCGTCATCACCTGGAAGGCGTCGTCGGCGGCGATGACGTCCTCGGCGCCGGCCTCCAATGCGAGCTCGATCAAGCGATCCTCGTCGGCCGCCTGCTTCTCGACGGTGATCGCGCCGCGCCGCTCGAACATCCAGGCGACGCAACCGGATTCGCCGAGGTTGCCGCCGCTCTTCGAGAGCATGAAGCGGATTTCCGAGACCGTGCGATTGCGATTATCCGTCAGGACATCGAGCATCAGCGCGACGCCACCCGGCCCGTAGCCCTCGTAAGCGACCTGTTCGAGTTGGCCGCCGCCAAGCTCGCCGGTACCCTTCTTGATCGCGCGGTCGATATTGTCATTGGGCATCGAGCCCGCTTTTGCAGCGGCGACGGCGGTGCGCAGCCGCGGATTGGCATTGACATCGCCACCGCCGAGCCGCGCGGCGATCGTGATCTCCTTGATCATCTTGGTGAAAACCTTGCCGCGTTTCTGATCGCGCGCCGCCTTCTTATGTTTGATTGAACTCCATTTCGAATGGCCGGACATTGGACTCGCGCCTCCGCTCAGAGAATGAAACAACGACTTCTGCTATGCCGCGACTCTACCACAAAGCCGCGCTTAGTGGAGCGTGGTGCGGGCGCGCCGCAGTCCCGTTTAATGCGGACCGGAAGTGGGAACTTATGACCATCGACTAGGGCTGCTATGATGCCGCGTTGAATCACATGAAAGCTGTCCGCATCATTGCTACGCTCACGATCCTTTCCGGATGTTTCTATCCGCCGCAGGCGCGGCCGCTCGCGCCGAACCGTGCGGCGGTCAAGCTGGACCTACCGTATGATCTCGCCTGGGATGCGCTCCACACGGTAGTTGTGCAGGACGCTCTGCATATCATCACGGAGAATCCCGACGCGGGCGCCCTCGAAGCCCAGGCGGTCGGCGGCTTTACGCTGACCGACGCCGACTGCGGGCAGCTACGGGGTATCGCGGGCAAGGTCCCTGCCGAGCCGGACCCCGATGCCTCGATCGTCTATGATTTTCAGGTCAAGGCGCAGGGCCCGCATACCAGTGTGATCAGTGTGAGCGCGACCTTCACGGCGCCGCTGAATGTGCCGCTGCACCCGCCGTCGGACGAGCAATGCGCGTCACATGGCGTGCAGGAGGCGCGGCTGCTCAAGCAGATCAAGGAGCAGGCGCTGCTCGAGCACCATCCGGGGACACAGCCGGCCCAGTCCGGGATCGTCAAGGACGCGCCCAAGAGATCCCCCGGCGCAGCCCCTTAGCCTCACGCCAGCTTCGCGCGATTGGTGTCGAAGCCGTGGCTCGAACCCAGCAGGCGCATCGGCTCGCGCAGGTCCTCCTGCCAGACCAGCGAATCCATCGCGAGATTGAGGGGGCTATCCTGAATAGTCAGTTCGTACACCGGCTCGTCGTTCGAGGCATGATGATGCACGGCCCAGCCCGGCGCGGAGAGCATTAGATCGCCCGCCTTCCAATGCAGTATCTGACCGCGCACAGTACTATAGCCACTACCTGAGAAGTAGTAATTGACTGCGGCGGCGGCGTGGCGATGCGGTTTGTCGACGATGTGCGGCGGGCGCACGGTCATCGTGGCGAAGAAGTTGTGCGTGGTGCCGTTGGTGCGGCCGGTTGCCGGATTGTACAGCAGGTATAAGCGCCGTCCGACGTACGACTGTCCGAGGGCCTGCAGCTTGTCGAGATGTTCCTTGACCTGACGCCACGGCCAGTGCAGCACGGGAGACTTGATGACCTCCGGGTTGATCAGTTTTTCATACGGCAGCAGATAGGCGCCGTCGCCCCCAAGCGCGAAAGTGCCGAACGGGTTGACGCGCCGCGCATCGGTCTCGCCGGCGGGCGCTGCGCCGCTAACCTCTTCCGCCGGCGGATCTTCGTCAACGATATGCGCGTTCATCTTTTCCAGCAGCGCGGCGTTGCTGTAAGTCAGCCGCACTTGCAGATCGTCGCTGTCGTTGAAGTTCTGGTAGGTGTTGAACGAGGGCGTGTTCCAGACATCGTACTGGCTAAAGTTTATCTGCCGCCCATTGACTATTGCGTGGCCGCGACCGCGAATACAGAAGTTGACCTGCGACGAGTTGTGACGGATTGGGCGGGTACGTTCGGCGGGTTTCAGCACCTCGAGCGCGACCTGAATCCCGGGCGCGAGGCCGCTGCCATTCTCGTTGGGATGAACAATGAGCGAACGCCTCCGCCCATTAGCAGGCGTCGGAAGACTCGCGAGCCGTGTCACCTCGGTCGCGATCTGCTCCTTCGCGATGACAATCGAGGGCCACAGATCGAGCTTGGGTGTGACGAATCCGGTGCGATCGACGAATTTAATCTCAGTTGAGCTCATCAGAGTTTCCTCGCAGTTGCCTCATCGCGCGCACTAGTAATGCTACAAAGGATATATCAGTGAATTGGGCACCATCACCGTGTCGTACAGGCAGGTGCGCGATTTGAATTTGAGCTCGTCGCCATCGCGCAGCAGTATATCGATATAGCGGCCGGCGCTGAGGATGCGGGTTTCGTCATCGACCAGCGTCTGCAGCACGGCGTAATTGGCCTCGGCGTTGATGCCATCGGCGGCCGCAGGCGCAATCCGGATTGAACTGATCAGATGGCGCAGCGCGCGCGGCGCGAACATTTGCGTTTGCCGGATCGTCACGACGCGATCGGTGAGCATCGCCTTGCTCTCGCAGCGCATCAGCGCCAGCGGCAAGCCGCGCTCGTGATTTTCCCGCGAAACGATCTCATAGAGACAATCGTCGATAAAGAACTCGGGCCAGCGTTCGAGCTCGTAGTTATCCAGCGCGTGCGCGTACTCCGTATATAGATCCTCGATCTCATACCGCAAGGCGAGGTCATGCTGTGCGCGCGCCATCCGTCAAAGCCCCATAAGCGAAGCGTCGGAATTCGCCACCGGCGTTCAGAATTCCATCACCCGGCGGTAGTGCTCATAGAAAGCGCGAATCGCCGTCTCGGTGACCATGTGATCCTCATCATCGGTGCCGCGGCCGCCCATCTCGAGCTTTCCGGCGCCGTCGGCGAATTGACGGACGCCTTGCTGCGAGAAAGCCATGACCTCGCCGTCGTCGATCGAGACCAGTCCCGCCGGTCCCATCAGATTGGCCTGCCGCAAGCGGCGCTGCGTCATTTCCGGCGTGTCATCGGCATAGCCGAAAAAGGTCCACATCAGGTCGAAGAGCTCGGGGCCGCGCGGCACCAGTTGCCGCATCGCCAGCGTGTTGGACTGCTGCTGAATTATGATGTTGGGCCAGAGCGTCTGCATCACGACCGTGGCGGCGCCTGGAAACTCGCGCACCGGTTCGAGCAGTCGCGGATCGGTCAGCTTGAAGTCGGCGCGGAAGCTCTGCATCGCCCGGGTCGTGGCGTTGAGCTGCTGCTCTCCTTTGCTCGAGACGAGGACGCAATGCATCCCACTCTGGTCCATCTTCACCTGCGCCGGCTGGTCGGCGCGAAACAAGCCGAAGGTGACGAGAAAGACGTGCAGGAGACTGGCGTGGTAAGGGTCTTTGATATTCTCGAACATCAGCTTCCAGTTGGCCGGGATGCGCTGGCGGGAGTAGCCGAGCACGCGCAGTTCGCGCCCGTCGAAGACGCGATCGAAGTAACCCAGCATCGACGCGCCGAGATAGTCCTCGAACGGCGGCGCGGCCGTATCGAAGCTCGCGAAGATTACCCCGTGGCGCCGCGCGACAACGAGTTGCGTCAAGCCATTCTGCGCGGGATCGAACTCCGCAGGCATCCCGCCATGCCCGTTGACGCCCCGCCGAAAGGGCACGCCGGTCAGGTTGCCCGTCAGATCGTAGGTCCACTGATGATAGGGGCATGTGAAGGAGCGCGCGTTGCCCCAATTCGTCCGGCAGAACTCGACCCCGCGATGAGCGCAGCGGTTGAGCAGGACGTTGACGCCGCCGCTCTTGTCGCGAATCACGATTACCGGGCGTTCGCCGACGTGACTGCGGACGAAGTCGCCCGTCTTCGGAATCTCAGCCTCGAGAGCGACATAGCTCCAATACGGGCCGGCGAAGATGCGTGCCTGCTCGCGCACGTAAACCACGGGATCGTTGTAAACCCAGTAGGGGACGCGGCCCAGGCCCTCGACGGGCCAGCGGCGGAGGTTCTGCGCTACTCCTTCCAACTAAGTCTCCGTAGGCGATGCGGCGAACTGACTTTACTCTCTGGCGAACGCGGCCGTCGATCTCATTCCCTCGCTGTCGCGACGCCGGTCAATGCACGGGAGAGCCGCTCGATCACGGCGCGCCGCTGGCTGAGCTGCGCCGCTTCCTCCTCGCTCAGCTCCGCCAGATAGCATCCGCGCTCTGGGAGCCACAACACCGAGCGATACGGAAAGCCCGCGCGCACCTCGTGATAGCAGCGGTCGGCGATTACTCCCTCGAGCGCAGCTTCCGCACGCGCCTCGCGTTGCACTGCCGACTCGAACCAGGTCAGGGCTGCAGCAGCGCGAATTCGCGCGGTGCGCCTCTCCGGCGCAACACCGGTCATCCGCCGAATTACCTCTTCCGCCAGCATCCGGTCATCGGGATTCGCCACCCCGAGCCATCGATGAGACCGCACGCCCGGCGCGCCGTCCAAAGCATCGACTTCGAGCCCACCGTCATCGGCTAGCGTCGGAACTCTCGCGAGATCGAAATAAAACCTCGCCTTGATCGCCGCGTTCTCGGCAAAGCTCGCGGCATCCTCCGGCGCAGCCTGCGCGATCCCAATCTCGCGCAGGGAGATCACGGTGAGACCAAAATCGCGCAGCAGCAGTTGATATTCCGCGAGCTTGGCCGGGTTAGTGGTCGCGACTAATAGTTCTTTCATTCTTTCACTGGAGCGTACGAGTATTTGAGCCGCGCGCGCTCGCGATGCTCTTCCAGCGCCAACTCGATCAGCCGGTCCACCAGACGGGACAAGGGGATGCCGCTCGCTTCCCACATCTTCGGATACATGCTGATCGCGGTAAAGCCGGGAATGGTGTTGACCTCGTTGACGAAGATTTCGCCGAGGTCCGGCCGCGCCAGGAAATCCACGCGCGCCATCCCGCGTAGCCCCAGCGTTTTGAAAGCGGCGACGGAAATCTCGCGAATTCGCATTGCGACTCGCGGCGGAATTTCCGCCGGAATTTTCACGGCCGCTCCCGCTGGATCGACGTACTTCGATTCGTAGCTGTAGAAGGCGTGTCCGCCGCCGACCACCACTTCACCCGGACTCGACGCTTCGGGACGATCGTTGCCGAGCACTGCACACTCGAACTCGCGGCCGGGGCACGACGCTTCGATCAGTATTTTGCGATCGTACTGAAAGGCATCGTCGAGCGCCGCAGCGAGCGCCGATCGCTGCGCAACGCGAGTGATTCCGATCGAGGAGCCCAGCGCATTGGGCTTGACGAAAACCGGCAAACCGAGTTCGTCGATCATCCGCGCGGGGCGCGGCGGGTCATCCTCGAGTTCGGTGCGGGTGAGCGAGAAATAGCGTACGACCGGGATGCCCGCGTCACGCATCAGCCGCTTCTGCACGTCCTTATCCATCCCGATCGCGGAGCCGAGCACACCCGCGCCGACATAGGGAATGCCGCTCAATTCGAGCAGACCCTGGACCGTGCCGTCCTCGCCGTAGGTTCCATGCAGCAGAGAGAAGATGACGTCGAGCGGACCGGGCAGCAGCGGGGTCGCGGTTCGCCGCTTCGGCTTGATCCGGCCATTCGTCGCTTCAAGCTCGACCAGACTGTGACGTCCGGGATTGGGCGGCAGGCTTACCGCAATTCCACCGCGTCCGAGAGCGCGGAGTCTTGGCGTCGCGGCTTTGAGCGCCGCGAGCGCGTCGGGCCGCAGCGCCCATTTGCCGTCGCGCGCGATTCCGATCGGCACAATCTCGTAACGCGCAGGATCCATTGCCGCGATCACGGTCAAGGCGGAGCGCAGCGAAATTTCGTGTTCGCCTGAACGGCCGCCGAACAACACCGCCACCCGCAGTTTTTTTTTACGCGCCATAATTCGCCGTGATTCTGTCACGGCGAAGGCGTGTGTTCGAGACGGCTGATTACTTAAAATCCTAACGCAGCTCGCAGACTCCTGGTTTTCGCCGCGCGTCGCAGACTCCGCCGCCCCCCGTGCTCGGCTGCGTTCGCAAAGCCTCACTCCGCCTGGTGCGCTAGGGGCGGTAGTTCGGCGCTTCCTTGGTGACGAAGACGTCGTGGACGTGGCTTTCACGCTGGCCAGCGTCGCTGATGCGGATAAACTTCGCGCGCCGCCGCAAGTCGTCGAGCGTCGCCGCACCGATATAGCCCATACCCGCCTGCAGGCCGCCGACCAGTTGCTCGATATTGGAGGCGAGTGCGCCGCGATGGGGTACGCGGCCCTCGATCCCTTCGGGCACCAGTTTGTTGGCCGGCAGCTCGTTCTGGCCATAGCGATCGCGCATCCGCTCGGTCATCGCGCCGAGCGAACCCATCCCGCGGTACATCTTGTAGGTGCGTCCCTGATAGAGGATGGTCTCGCCGGGACTCTCTTCAGTGCCGGCGAACAGCGAACCGACCATCACGGTCGACGCGCCCGCAGCGAGCGCCTTGGTGATGTCGCCCGAAAAGCGGATGCCGCCGTCGGCGATTACCGGAATGCCGCGCGATCCGGCGACGGCTACGCAATCCATGATCGCGGTGATCTGCGGCACGCCGACCCCCGCGATCATCCGCGTCGTGCAGATCGAGCCGGGTCCCATGCCGACGCGCAAGGCGTCAGCGCCCGCGTCGATCAATGCCTTGGCGCCCTCCGCGGTCGCGACGCTGCCGGCCACGACCTCGAGGCCGGGGCATTCCTGCTTGGTCGCAATCACCGCGTCGATGACATTGCGTGAATGGCCATGCGCCGTATCCAAGCAAAGCACGTCGGCGCCGGCGCGCCGCAGCTCCGCCGCCCGTTCCGCGCGCTCCGGCCCCACTCCGATCGCGGCGCCGACGCGCAGCCGGCCCATCGCGTCCTTGCTCGAATACGGATGGCGCGTCGCCTTGTCCATATCCTTGACCGTAATCAGACCGCTCAGACGATTGCGATCGTCGACCAGCGGCAGCTTCTCGATCCGATGGGCCTGCAGGATTTCCTTGGCCTCGTCGAGGCTGATACCCGGCCGCGCGGTGATCACCCGCGTGGTCATCACTTCGCGCACCTTGCGATCGAGCCGGCGCTCGAAGCGCAGGTCGCGATTCGTGAGAATTCCGACTAGCCTTTCGCTCGCAACGACCGGCAGGCCGGAAATGCCGTGGCGCTGCATCAGCGCGAGCGCGTCGCCAATCTGCTGCTCCGGATCGACGGTCACCGGATCGGCGATCATCCCGCTTTCGAACTTCTTCACCGTTGCAACTTCCGCCACCTGGCGTTCAATCGGCAGGTTGCGATGAATAAAGCCGAGGCCGCCGAGCTGGGCGATCGCGATGGCGGTGCGCGATTCGGTCACCGTGTCCATCGGGCTCGACAACAACGGAATGTGCAGTCGGATGCGCGGCGTCAGCGCCGTCGCGACGTCGCAACTTGAGGGCAGCAAGTCGGAAAATTGTGGTAGCAGGAGAACGTCGTCGAACGTGAGACCTTCACGGAGTTCCTGATGCAGCATCATTTTCCTCCTGATTGCGTCAGCGGCAGGGCATTAAGCGGGGAACCAGAGCCTCGCGCGAGTGCGAAACTGAAAAGGCCCACGGAATCTCCGCAGGCCTCCCCGGTGGTACTGGCTTGAATCGCGAACTTGTTACGTATCCGCGCCATAACTGAATCTAACAGATAGCCTCATGAGGCACAATTCCGAGGCTGCAGGCGGAAACTCGAGGCGGGTCAACTCGGCTCGTCGGGCGGATCTGGGGGATAGAGCAGTAAGAGATCGCGGCCGAGGCTTTTTATGAGAAAGCGCTGGAGTTCATTGACGGTCTTTTCGAGCGCGCGCCCGCCAACCAGCCAATGGCCGCGACCGGATAGGGTCGCTCTTTGAGCGCCGGCCACGGCAGCAAATCGGCTTACCTGTTCATGCGGCGCGAAGATATCGGAATCACCTGCGACAATCAGGCGCGGCGTGGCGCCGATTGGCGGCACCCCGATCGCGCCGCGAGCGATCTCGCGCAGCGCCGTCGCATCGCCTGGTGTGAGCTCGCGGATCAGCGCGTCACGCTGAAAGCGATCGGCGTCGGCGACAAACTCAAACAACGCGCGGCCCGACGGTGGCCGAATCAACGCTCCGCGGATCGCGGCGAGACGGTTGCGCAGACCGTCGAGGAGCGGCGAGCGGAAACCGGGTAGCGCCGGCGCGAGCGCGACGCTCGCAACCACTGCCGCCCGCGCGTCCAGCGCGAAGGCCATCAATCCTCCGAGGCCGTGCCCGAGCAGGATCACTTCGCGGCCGCTCGCGGCGATCGCTTCGGCGACGGAGTCGCAGAGGCCGGCAAAGCGGCGGCGCTCAAGCCCGGCGTACGCATCGACGGTGCAGACTTCCCAACCGACGCTCGTCAGATAGCCTGAGAGGAGTGAATAATGACTATTTGTAGTGAAGAGTTCGGGCAGGATCACGATGGATCCTGCGAACTTGCGCGTTGCCGGCTGCTCCCAGCGCAACGCGGTCCGCTCCAGCGGCCTCGCCAACGTGTTTGTCCGCCTTTTCTTATACGCCGCGGACGAAGAAAAAGCCCCCTTTTTCAAGAGGGCCTTTTCCCGGTTTACGAGGCATCGAGCCCCGGCTCGTCGCGGCGGCTAGCCCGGCAATTGCGCCTCCGCCATGCAGGCGGTGGGCGATCTAGAAAACTACTTCTTTTTGACGGGCTTCTTGGTCGCTTTTTTCTTCATGGTACTCTTCAGTTTGGTCTTGGGTTTCGCAGCCTTGCTACCGGGCTTTTTTGCCATTGCCATACACGATCCTCCTGTAAGGGTTGCCGCCGTTAGACGAGCACCAAAACTTATGCGAAAAACCTCTTACGTTCGGCATTATAGAAACCTGTTATGTTCAAAGCAAGAGCTTCCTGCAAATTTATAAACAAATTCTAAATTTTATAATCAGCCCGTCGATGCGAGAGTTTCGGGCTTTCCGATGCCCGATTAGTATTAGTTCTCTTGAATCCCGATCTGCGGTTGATTTACGATTCGCATATGGCGAGGTTAAGTTCGCTGCTCCGCCGGAATTGGCCCAGCCTTATCCCGGCGGTCCTCCTGGCGGGATTGATCGGCTCTGGCCTGCGCCCCTCTCAGGGACCGCGCCTGCTCCTGTCGCTGTCGCAACGTCGCGCGCGGCTGACGGCTGAAAACAACGCCTTGCGCGAGCAAAACGCTCACTTGGAGCGACAGGTTGCAAGATTGCGCTCGGATGACGCCTACCTTCAGCGATTGATTCGGGACGAATTCGGCTATGCTCGTGCCGATGAATTTGTCTATCATTTTCACGCTGCCGCGCCGGTGCCGCATTAAACTTTCAGCAGTCTTGATGACCTGGTTCAACGCTCGGCCGAGTGACTTGGCATGCGCCGTCGCAGTTGTCCTTGCCGCGGTTATGCTCGCCGGCTGTCTCGGCGATCAGATCAAGGCCAATCAGACTTTGCTCGAACAGCAACAGGTGCAGTTGGATCAGCTCAAGCAACAGGTCGTGTCCCTGCAGACCCAACGCGCAACCGACTCCTCGACCTACCCAGCCGCCGGCGCCTGCGATGAGGCCGTGATGCGCGAGGCGGCGCGCAAGGGCGGCGAACGCTTTGCCGCAGGCGACTTTGCGCATGCCCTGCCCTATTATCAGGACGCCGTGACGAGCTGCCCCAAGAATAGCTCCGCGCAACTGAACCTGGCGCGAACCTTCGAGGCTAACGGCGATCGTCCCGAGGCGCTGGTGCACTACCGCCTCGCCGCAGAGGCCACCGGAAGCGACGCGGACAGCACAGCGGTGCGTCAGGCCCGCGAAGCCCTCGGGCGACTGCAACCATCGGCATCGCACGGGCCGTGAGCCGGGAGATGATCATGGAGCCGGTCGAAATCAAGCTCTACTCGGATTACAAAAGTCCGTTTGCCTGGCTCGCCTTTGATCCCGGCTTCGCACTCGAAGAGCGTTACCACGTGCGCGTGCGCTGGATTCCGTTTCAACTGCGGATCAAGGGCAAGGGCGCGCGCAGCGCCTACTCCGAATTCAAGGTGCGCTACTCGTATCTCGACGCCCGCCGTTGGGCGCGACCGCGCGGACTCCTGATCCGCGGACCGCGAAAGATCTACGACACTACGCCCGCTTTGATCGGCGGACTGTTCGCCCGCGAGCATGGACGGCTGCTCGATTACAGCCGCCGCGCGTACGAGCGCTTCTTCCGTCGCGAATTCGAGGCCGATGAGCCCGCAGCAGTTGCCGCGTTGCTCGGCGAGCTCGGACTGCCGCAAGAGGAGTACCCGGAATATCTCACGGGAGCTGGCAAGCGCGCCTACGACGATGCGCAAGCCGAAGCCGCGGCTGATCAAATCTTTGGCGTTCCCATCTTCCTGTTCAATAGCGAGCCCTTTTGGGGCCACGACCGCCTCCCGATGCTTGAGGAGCGGCTGAATGAGGCCGGTCTGCAACGGTGAATGCCGCGGCCTTTTTCAATCGTCAGACGTGATGCTAGCCTTCACAAGGGCTGCTGACCGCTGCGGGCGTGTCGCGAAGACACGCAACGCGTCGGTAGCGGCACCCGCCTCTTCATATGGATCAGGAACCACAGCCGCGACCGCCGGAACTTGAGCGCCGGACGATCAAGATGCCGCGGCGGCTGGCGATTCTGACCGCGGGTGGCGACGCGCCGGGCATGAATGCCGCGATCCGCGCGGTCGTCCGCACGGCCAACGGCGCCGGAATCGAGGTGATCGGCGCGAGAGGCGGCTTTGCGGGTGTGGTGTATGGCGACTTTATGCCCCTGACCAACCGCTCGGTCTCCAACGTGATTCAGCAGGGCGGCACGCTTTTGGAGACCTCGCGCTCCGCCGAGTTTTCGACCGTCGGCGGACGGGCGCGCGCCGCCGAGAATTTGCGCTATCGGGCCGTCAACGGCCTGATCGTGCTGGGCGGCGACGGCAGTCTGGCCGCCGCGCGCGCCTTCGCTTCAGAGCATCCGATGCCAGTGATGTTCATCCCGGCGACGATCGACAATGATATGCCCGGCACCGATAACTCGATTGGCTTTGATACCGCGGTCAACACCGCGCTCGAGGCGATCGATCGGATTCGCGATACGGCTTTTGCGAGCGAGCGGCTGTTCTTCGTCGAGGTGATGGGGCGCGACTCGGGTTTTATCGCGATTTCGGTCGCGATCGGCGGCGGCGGTGCGCGGCTTTATCGATCAGGTCCCGTCCTCGCTCATCGGCGCCGCGGGCGGCAACATCGCCTGCGTCCCCTTCGCGGACGTCGTCGAAGGTCCGCGCAAGCTCGATCAAAAGCTCATCGATCTGGTCTACACGCTCTCGATCTGACCGCCTCGGCATTTTTCCCTTTGCCTCCTAAATTTGTCCTGTCGGGAACCAAACCCGCGCCCACCTTGTTCAGCTCTTGATGGGGTTAGAGCACCGGGGTGCAGTTACGATGAGGCTTTGCGCGGTTTCCAATGGTTTGCTTGTCGAGGGCAGCGCTGATCTGATCCTTCCCTGCCAGTATCACGATCTTTCGGGAGGCGCCCAGTTGACCGGGGAACAGCGGCTGATGCTCGCGCTGTTGATCGACGCCATAAATGTCTATCAGCGCGGTGCTATGGCCACGGCGGTGCACGCACGGCGGCTGTATGTGGACGCCGAGCACTGGATTATGACGCACAGCCGTTATACCGGCATCCTGAGCTTCGAGACGGCCTGCGACGCGCTCGGAATCCATGCCGGAGTGCTCCGGCGGCGGATCGTCGCGTGGAAACACGCGATCCGCCATCATCATGGCGAGCGCGGCTCTTCACGCCTGCGTCTTCGCGTCACGCCGCAGCCACGGCACTCGAGCCATCGGCGCGGCCGTCCCTCGCTCAGAACCACGATCGCCTCCTAGTCCGGGTCGCCTCATAGTCCCCGTATAATCTCGCATAGTTCAGTGCTCGCCGCGGGCGAGGCTTGGCGGCGCTCGGACTTCTGCGCTAGACCATCACGCAAGCCTGTAGGGAGGTTTGCGCTCGATGAAAGACGTCTTCAGCGTCGCCGGGAAAGTGACGATCGTTACGGGCGGCGGCACCGGCATCGGGATCGCAATCGCGCGCGAGTTCGCGACGCGCGGCGCGCCGGTGCTCATCGCCAGCCGCAACGCCGCCCATCTTGAGCCGGTGCGCGACGAAATTCGCGGCCTCGGTGGCAATTGCGAGATGTTCGTCGTGGACGTGCGCGACGCGGCCAAATGCGACGAGATGGTCGCCGAAGCGGTCAAGCGCTTCGGCCGCCTCGACGTCATGATCAACAATCACGGCGGCAGCATCACGACGCCGAGCCTGAATCTCTCGCCCAACGGCTGGCGCGCGGTCGTCTCGATCAACCTCGACGGCACCTTCTTTTGCTCGAAAGCCGCGGCCCGCCAGTTTATCGAGCAGAAGAGCGGCGGCTGCATCATCAACCTCTCCTCGACCTCCGGCGTCCATGGCTCGGCGACGATGCTGCCCTATGCCGCCTCCAAGGCGGGCGTCATCAAGCTGACCGAGTCCCACGCCGCCGAATGGGGACGCCACGGCATCCGCGTGAACTGTATCGCGCCCGGACCGGTGACCACCGCAGGCGCCGCGGAGCGCATCTGGCCCAACGACGAGGTCCGCGACATGATGCTGCGCTCGCGCGCCCTCGGACGCTTTGGCGTGGTCGAGGACATCGCCTGGCCATGCGTCTTCCTCGCGTCCGAGGCGGCCGGCTGGATGAGCGGCGCCACGATGGTGATCGATGGCGGCAACATTCGTGCCGCCGATATCGTCCATCTGGGACTGTAACTCCCGCCGCACGGGCGACGCTTGTCGCTCTCAAAATGCGCTGCGCGAATTGTAAAACTGAAATCCGGCGGGCAAGAAATTCTGCGTCGAGTGCGGCAGCGCGCTCGCGCTGATATGCATCGCATGTGGAACACCGCATGCCGCGGGCGAGAAGTTTTGTGGCGAGTGCGGCGCGGCGCTCGGAGCATCCGCAGCGACCACTGCAAAGCAATCGACCGCCTCACCGATTCGCGTAGCGGAGACGCCCGCGCCTGAAACTCTCGACGGCGAGCGCAAGACCGTCACGGCGCTGTTTGCGGATATCAAGGGCCGGTTACAGCGTCATCCCACTTGAAACAGCCCAATTGGAAGTCCGATTCGGTGCCGTTTGGAAAGCTCGCCTTGCCAACAATCCGATCGGGCGTCACATCTGCGGCTGGACAGCGCACGTCCTTGTGGCAGAGACCGTGTTCGTAATTCGTACGCGCTTAGAGAAGGGTACCCTGGCGCAATCTATTATTACATGGCTCGTCCGTATCGTGTAACCCGTTTCAGCTACAAATCGGGCGAGATTAGGGTCAAGCGCGAGAAACAGTGGACCACAACACCCAATTCCCGTGTGATGGTATTTCCGAAGTATCCAAAAGGGTGCTTACTTGGTTTTCTCAGAACGGAAGCTCGATTGTGGAAACAGAGTTGCAGGTGAGCGAGTTAGTCACTGGCTTCACCGAACAGCGCAGCCCTAGTAAAGAAACTCACGTCTATAATCAGGCTTCACCGTATTATCAACGTAGCCTTAACAGATTTTTTCGGACGACTGGAGTCTGTTTGCACCTACCGCAGATCAACATCTCCGGCGACGGTGAACACATTCTGCTGGAGACGTTCTGTGGGGAATTCGGCGTGCAAGAGAGAGACGTCGGCCTCGGCGATTTTCATACAAAAGTGGATGTCAGCGGTCGAGCGGGCACTCAAAAGGGCACTTGTATCTTCGATGCTACCAATGGAAGTCTGAGGCTTACTCAACAATTCGTCATGAACTTGCCCGCCGTAGTCAAACTCGCCGTGGAGCTAGCCAGACGGAGGGACAACAACTCGGCCGCGTCGCAACTAGATCCTCTTCTAAGAATCGCGGAATCGTTTGAACGCAGAACTGTAGTTTCCGAAGAACCTGAGCTCTTTCAGGGTGAGAGTGATGGCTGGCTCGAAGTCATCGCACGAGGGGAAAAAGGCATCTACGCGGGTGACAACGGAAATATGTTGGAGGTGGAGGTAACCGCGATAAGGTGGACCCCCAAATGGCGCTGTCTACGACATTAAGGTCGAGACTCCGAATCTAAAGCAGTCTTTAGGGATCCAAAAAGTACAAACGATCTTTGGCCAGACCAAAAGATGTCTTTGGAATCCTCACACCAATGAGATGAAACCGGCCGACGAATGAGATTTGGCGGCGTCTCCCGACGCAAACATTGGGAAGCGCTCTAAAACACAAGAGACGTATGTGTGTTGGTCAGCCTATGTGGTCTTACCCCATCGAAGTATCCCACCGATAGGTTAGTGTCTGCCGCAAATGACCCGCCCCGCGGAAGTACCCCGACCGGCGGTAGAGATTTGGCGGGTGTGATCGGTTGCTGCCGGTAATTCCGGCGTTTATCGCACTCAACATACTCAATTGACGGTCTCTAGCAAGTTGCTCGTTATAGCCGCGTTTCCCGCCGACGCCGAGGGCAGCTTTTCGGCCTCACCCCTCATTTTGACCAGGGGTGAGCCGGAAAGCTGTAAAGGTTTTGGATCCGCGGAATCGCTGCCTGCACGGCGCCGGCCGGTGTGTTGTTGGCCGGCCAAGCCGTGCGCGGCGGAGCCGCGCTCGAGGCTTGCCATTCGCGCACGAACTCCTCGGGAGAACGATCGCCCAGCGCGCTGTGCGGCCGCACCTGATTATAATCTAGTCGCCAGCGCGTGAGCTTCTCCCTGGCGTCGCTCAAATCGAAGACGGTTTCGACGTTCAAACATTCATCACGCAGCCGACCGTTAAACGACTCGATATTTGCTATTGTCGATCGGCTTGCCTGGACGGATAAACTCCAGATGTACTCCGTACTGATAGCTCCAGGCATCCATTGCTTTACCTGCGAATTCGCTGCCATTGTCCGCGGTAATTGATTGCGGCGTTCCACGCTCCGCCACTATCTGCGAAAGCGCGAGCGCCACCCGTTGGCCGTTGAGCGCGCTGTCGGCGACCAGCGCCAGGCATTCGCGCGTGAACTGATCGATTACCGTCAACACCCGAAACCAGCGTCCATCAAGGAGTTTCGCGCTCATAAAGTCGATGCTCCACTTCTGATTGGGTCGGGTCGCCTTGGGCATTGGAGCTCGTGATCGCCGCGCCAATCGCTTGCGTACTTTGGTGCGCACGGTAAGCCCATCTTCGGTGTAGAGCCGATAGATACGCTTGGGATTTACCCGCCAGCCCTCTCTCCGCAGGATCACCGTCAGTCTTCGATAGCCGAATCGCACTCGGCTGGCCGCGAGTTCGCGCAGCCGCATCCGCAGAGCGTCCTGCGGAGGCCGTCGGCTCCGGTACCGTAAAGTCTTGCACGTGATATTCATCAGCCCCGCCGCGCGGCGTCCGCTCAGCGCAAAGACCGCTTGCGTCCACAGTCCCAGCGCGCGCCGCTGACGGGGCCTTACAGCTTTTTTTGTACGATCTCCTGCAGGATGTGCCGGTCGAGAGAAAGGTCGGCGACCAGCCGCTTGAGCTTGCCGTTCTCCTCCCGCAGCTGCCGCAGCTCGCGTAACTCACTCAAACCCAGTCCGGCGTACTTCTTCTTCCAAATATAAAAGGTGGCGTCGCTGATCCCGTGTTCCCGGCAGATTTCTCGCACCGTGGTACCACTCTCGGCCTGGTGCAATGCGCGCAGGATCTGCTCCTCGCTGTGGCCCTTCTTTGGCATTCCCGTACCCTCCTCAGGCTGTTGCAGAAGACCACGCCTCAAACCGTCCTCTCAACTTATGGCTGGCGTACTTTTCGGGTTTTGGGTCACAAACGAAGGCAGACATGAAGCGAGCACGGTTTAGCGAAGAGCAAATCATCGGGGTGTTGAAGGAGGCCGAAGCAGGAGCGAAGGTCAGCGAGCTGTGCTGGCGGCACGGGATCTCGGACGCGACCTTCTACACCTGGCGCAGCAAGTACGGTGGGCTGGAGTGGACTTGACCCGCTTTCGTAGACGGTGTTGGGGAGGAAGAGAGAAGGAGTTCCCCGATGCCAAGAACCCATCCGCCATATGCGCCGGAATACCGGCGCCGGATCGTCGAGCTAGCGCGTGCGGGACGTAGCATCGACCA